>JALXDT010000027.1 GCA_027070475.1 Candidatus Aminicenantota bacterium
TCTCTCATAGGAGTAACTCCATTAAAAAAGTAGATTATAAAGGCAATATCCTCTTTTATAAAAAAATCATTGCTAAACCCCAGAGGATCCCTTATGATAAACCCTTTTTCATTGTTAACTATTGCCGGAAAACTTTCAAATTGTCTTAATGCTGGTAAAGGCATTCTTTTATATTAATAAGATGTTTGTATGTTCAGGATTTTACTCTCCCAAAATCATCTTCCAATCTTACAACATCATCAAGTTCAGGTGTGGACACTTCAAGTATGTGGCTATCCTCAATCGCTTCAACTCTATGTTTTGTAAAAGGTTTGAAGTGAATGGATTCTTTATCACTTAAGATTATTTCTTTTTTCTCTCCGTCAATTTCAGTTATTATTTTTACTTTACCTTTAAAGAGATACATTGTTTCATCTTTTTTTTCATGGTATTGATAGCTAAGTCTGCTTCCTTTTTTTACAAAAAGGATTTTTCCTGCATACTTATCTGTATGGGCATAAAGGATTTCATATCCCCATGGTTTTTCAATTTTTGTTATTTGCTTTAACATTCTTTTCTCCTTTATTTTTTGATGAGGTTTATATTCTCAAAAAGTGTTTTCGGGCAAGATTTAAGAAAACTTTCTATTACAAATTCCTTAACTTCATCTGCAGAGGACAGATTCAATGCTTCTTTTGAAATTCTCTTCAAATTTTTAATACAGCTTGCTCTTAAAGTTCTTTTAACAAGTGGGATTGCAATGGGAGACATACTTATGCTTCTTATGCCCAATCCCAATAGAACCATCGCAAAAATCGGGTTGGAAGCCATCTCACCACAAATTTGGACTTCAATTCCAGACTTCTTACCTTCATCGGCAACCATTTTTATTAACCTTAGAATAGCAGGATTAATTGCTTTGTAAAGATAGTTTACAGTGGGATTACCTCTATCCACTGCCAAAGTGTATTGAATAAGATCATTTGTTCCAATGCTCACATAGTCAACCTCTTTAGCAAGTTTGTCAATAATTAAGGCTGCCGAGGGCACTTCAATCATAATTCCTATATCAAAATTTTCTCTTTCAATTTTTTCTGCTTTTGCTATATTTAATGTCATTTCTTTTAATTCTCTTATCTCTTCCACCTCTGTAACCATTGGGAATAGTATTTTTACCTTATGTTTTTTACTGGATTTTAATATTGCTTTTATTTGGCCTTCTAAAATCTTCGGATTTTTCAGAAAGTATCTTACTCCTCTAAGTCCCAGAGCAGGATTGTCTTCATCATCTATTGAGAAAAAGGCGCTCTTTTTTTCTCCTCCGATATCCACTGTTCTTATCACAACAGGCTTACCATTCATTTTATCAAGAACAGTTAAATAAATTTTTTCTTGCTCTTCAAGAGTCGGCTCATTATCACTAAAAAGATACAGAAATTCTGTTCTGAAAAGTCCTATCCCCTCAGCTCCAAAGGATAGAGCAAGGTCTACTTCTTCAGGTAATTCAATATTTGCCATTATTTTGAATGGGAAATTATCAGCTGTTTTTGAAGGGAGAGTTTTAACTGATTTTAATTCAATAAGATATTTTTCATACTGTTCTTTTTTATTTAAATATTCTTTTTTTATAGCTAATGAAGGGTTAAAAATAACTTCTCCTTCTATACCATCGACAATAACCTCAGTTCCATCATAGATTTCAGATAATTCTGTTTTTAAATTTATTACTGCCGGGATTTCAAATGCTTTTAAAAGAATTACTGAATGGGAGTTTAACCCCCCCTTTGTTAAGATAACCCCTTTTAAATTTTCTCTTGTAATCAAATTTGCCATTTCGGATGGGGGAATATCATCTGCAAGTATTATTATAGGTTTGTTCTCAGGGATTTCTTTATCCTTTATTCCTCTACTCTTCAGATTATCCATTAATCTGTTGAGAGCATCATTTACATCATTAATTCTATCTTTAAAGTATTCATTGTCAAAATCTTCAAAAATTCTTTCATATTTTAAGCGGACAAGATGTATTGCCCATTCCGAACGAACTTTTTCTTCTCTTATTATTTCTTTTATTGTCTCGATTAATTCATTATCTTTTAAGAGGAGAATTAGTGTATCCAGAATTATTGCAGAGGCTTTTCCTCTATTTTTTTCTATTCGCTGTTTTATATTTTTTAATTCTTTTATTGATTTTTTTAAAGCATTTTCAAACCTCTTTAGTTCTTTTGGAACCTCTTTTTCTGAAATACTTTCCCTTAAAATAAAATCTGACTCAAGTTTAATGGAATATAGGCTTCCTATTCCAATTCCTGTTGAAGCAGCTATTCCTTCAAACTTTTTTGAGATCACTATTCCTTTTCTCCAAATTTATTGTTTATCAGCTTCTCTATAGCATTAATTGCTTTTTCTTCATCATCTCCCTCTGCAATAACAACAATTTTTGAGCCTTTTGAAGCTGCAAGAGTTAGAAGACCCAACAAGCTTTTAGCATTGACTTCAGAATTATTGAACTTGATTGTTATCTTTGATTTATATCTGTTTGCAAGCTGAACCAATTTTGAGGAGGCTCTTGCATGTAAGCCCAATTTGTTTATTATTTCCATTTCTTTCTCAATCATTGTTCCTTCCCTTGTAAACATTGCTTGCTAAATAAATGGATGCTTTCCCCTCTTTACAAACACTCTCGGCAACTGTTTTCAAATCTGTGCTCTTTTGAACAAAGGTAAACTTTAAAAGCATAGGAAGATTTACTCCTGTTATTACCTCGATTTGATCTTTTTCTAAAAATGAAAAAGATAAATTTGAGGGGGTTCCTCCAAACATGTCTGTGAAAATAATTACTCCAGCTCCTCTGTCCACCTTCTTTATTGCTTCTCTAATGTGTTTTTTCCCTTCTTCTATATTATCATCCCAACCAATGGAAACAGGTTCGATATGTCTGATTTTACCTACAATTCTTTTTACAGTTTCAAGGAGTTCCTTACAAAGGATTCCGTGGGTTACAATAACTCCACCTATCATTTTAATCTCCTATTTTTTTATATCTCTATGTCTTACAAAGGTTTCATAACCTTTTTTCTTAAAATATTCAGCCATATACTCTGTTATTGCTACTGACCTATGTTTCCCTCCTGTGCAGCCGAAAGAAATATTTATGTAAAATCTCTCTCTTTTGGCCTCTTTTAAAAAATAGTCAAGGTAAGTTGTTGTCTTTTTTAAAAATCTCTCTGTTTCTTTATACTCCATAAGGTAATCTTTTACCTCTTTATCAAGACCTGTTTTTGATTTATATTGATCCACATAGTATGGATTGGGTAAGGATCTTGTGTCAAAAACAAGATCACTTTTATCAGGAATTCCATACATAAATCCAAAGCTCTCAAAATTAACAAAAAAAGAACTTTTTCTTTTCCCTTCAAAAAAACTACTGGTGATCAACCTTCTCAAATCTTGAGGGGTTTTATCGGATGTATCTACAACTAAAGAGGCTATTTTTTCAATAGGCTCCAAAATCTTTTGTTCAAGATTAATACTTTCTTCCAGAGAAAGATTCTTTTTTGATAGAGGATGAGGTCTTCTTGTCCTTTTATATCGTAAAATCAATGATTCTTTGTTTGCTTTCAAAAAAACAAGACTAAGGGGGACTCCTTTTTTGTTCATTTTTTTAATGAATTCTGGTAATTCTTTTATAAGTTTTTCTTCTCTAATGTCTACTACGAGTGCTAATTTTGAACTCTGCTCAACTCTGTTTTTTTGAATTAATTCCATAAATTTCATAAAGAGCTCAAAGGGTAAATTGTCAATAACAAAGAAATCCATATCCTCTAAGATTTTTGTAAAAGTGGTTTTCCCCGCTCCTGAATAACCTGTTATAATTATAATATTGCTTTTCTTAGTCATTTTTATTATTCCACTCTCTTAATCTTTTATCAATTTCTCTTATTGGGTTTATTCCTTTTTTTCTTAACAAAAAAACTCTTACTGCAACTTCAATTATTGTTGAAAGATTTCTTCCGGGGGCTACGGGTATTTTAATAAGTGGAAATTCTTTACCCATTATTTTTTTTGTCTTCATAGACCATCCCAATCTATCATATACTTTTTTTTCATCCCACCTTTCAAGCTCAATGATTAAATTTACCTTTTTATCATCACCAATAGCTGAAATACCTAAAAGCTCTTTTATGTTAATAATTCCCAATCCCCTGATTTCCATATGATATTTTGTTAATTCAGGTGAAGCAGCTATTATCTCACCATTCATATTTTCATATAGCTCTACTATATCATCTGAGATTAAACGGTGTCCCCTCATCACAAGGTCAAGTGCATTTTCACTTTTCCCCACTCCGGAATCTCCGATTATTAAAACTCCAACCCCTGAAATATCCATCATAACCCCGTGGATCCTTTTTTTGGAAGATAGATTTTTAAAAAGATAAGAGGATATTATCTCCAGAGTGTTTCTTAATGATGAATGTGCAATAAGAACCGGTACCTTGTGGTAATTGGCCATTGTTTTAAATCTTTTGTGGGGTTCTTTTTTAGGGTTTACAAGGATTATGCAGGCTATTTTATCTGTGAACATCCTTTTCAGTACTTTTATTTTTTTTGATGGGGTGAAATTGCTGAACAAATTAAGATATGTGTCTGAAATGAGTAAAATTTGCCCGGTTGAAGAGTTCTTTGTTTTGTGTTCTGAAAATAGATATTCAGGTTCTAAGATATAGGGAGAAGTAATCTGTTTTTTGAGCCCTTTTGCTCCACTGATAATATCAATTTTTATTAGATTACTTACATATTTGTATAACTCTTCTACTGTAATAAATATTGTCCCATTTGATAAGTTCATATTAATATTTAATCACTGAGTTCAGCTTCTTTCAGTATTTTAAGTATTTCACTTTCATCTGTGCTATTCCTGATTTTTTTCATAAAAAGGTCAGATTTTTGAGCAAGATGAGCGGCTGCAGCTAAAATTTGAAGATGTAAAGTTGGTTTATTCGTTGGAGATATGACTAAAATCACCAAATATGTAGGTTTTTTATCATTGGAATCAAAATCAATCCCTTTTTTATTAACTCCTGCTGCAACTATTGGTTCCTTGATATCCTTTATTTTACAATGGGGAATAGCCACTCCTTTCCCTATTCCGGTACTTCCCAATTTTTCTCTATCTAGAACTTTGGAGAGAATGAAGTCTTTCTTTCTTATAATTTTTTTTCTGTGAAGGTTTTCAATTATCTCTTCAATTGCTTCTACTTTTGCTGTCGCTTCAATAAAAAAAATTCTTTCTTCTTTTAAAAAGGTTGTTATTTTCATCCTTTAAACTCGATAATTCCTATTTCATTTTCACCCCTCTTAAATACCACAGAAAACACGCCCGTGTCAATGTTTTTAAAAGCAAAAACAGGATCTTCGGAATTTTCAAGAAAGCTTATAGCTTCATTGATTGAGATAGGTTTCATCGTATAATTTTCAGAATAATAGAGGGTAGGGGCTGATGAAGATTCTTCTCTTTCACTTTCTTTTTCAAAGAATGCTTCTGTCTTTTCTCTTTTCCTCTTTCCTTCTTTAATCTTTTCTTTTTCTTTTTTTGCCTGTTTTAGTATTGATTCAAAAGCAGCTTTCAATGTTGATTTTAAGTTTTTACCTCTCTCTTTGGCATTTAAGTGAGCTATTTTTGATTTAATATTAATGTCGACTAAAAAATTGATCTTTTCTTTAGATATGATAATTTCAGCATCAACAATTTCAGTAAGCATTTTTTCAATTTTTCTAAGTTTTTTTACTGCTAATTCTCTTTCAGAAGAACCTATACTTAAATTTCTTCCTGTAATTTTAAAATTCATTTTTCACCTCTCCTTTTATTTTCCTTTTGATTGAGGAGGGAATTCCTATAGCTTCTCTATATTTTGCTATTGTTCTCCTCTTTATTTTTATTCCCTGTTTATCAAGAATTTGAGCGATTTCGGCATCAGAAAGTGGCTTTGATTTGTCCTCTTTTTCTATCATTTTTTTTATTTTTTCTTTTATACTTGAAGATGAAATGAAATCTCCAGATTTTGTTTTTAATGATGAGGAAAAGAAGAATTTTAATGAGAATAAACCTGAAGGGGTAAGTACATATTTGTTAGATACAATTCTGCTAATTGTAGTTTCATGAAGTTCTGTTACCTCTACAATATCTTTTAATTTTAATGGCTTCAGGTATTCAGTGCCTTTGTAAAAAAAGTCTCTCTGGATGTCTGCGATTGCTTTTACCACTTTGTAAAGACTATTATTTCTATAATCATAAGCTTTTATAAAATTCAATGCTTCCTCAAATTTTGCTTTTAAAAACTTTGCATCTTTTCCTCTTTTCCACTTGTAGTCTGCAATAATATTTTTGTAATATCTATTTAACTGAGGTTTAGGTAAGTTTTCATCATTTAGGTAAACATTGAGTTCTCCTTCTTCTTCAATTATAAAAGCATCAGGAACAATGTATTCCGTTTTTTTATCTGAGATACTCTCGATTGGGTATGGCTGTAATCTTTTTATTTCTTCAATTACTTCATTTATTATTTGTTGTGAAATATTGTACTCATCTATTAATTTTTTGTAATTTTTCTGGGCAAGATCTTCTAAATTCTTTTCTATTATCTTTTTTATTAATTCTTTATGTTTAAGATTGATTAACTCAGCTTGGGTTATAAGAACCTCTTTAATCGTGTAACTTGCCAATCCATATGGTTCTATTTTTTTTATTTTTTTTTTAATTTTTTCAAACTCTTCAAAACTTATTTCCACCCCTTTTTTCTTATTCTCTTCGATAAAATTTTTTATATCATCATTGTTTAAAACCAACAAACCTCTTTCATCAAGATTATCTATTATAAAATCAGATATGATCAAAGATTTCGGGTCATCAAGTTCAAACCTTACTCTAAACTTTATCCTATCATATGCGCTTTCTCTCGATGGTAAAAGTTTTTCAATAAGATTTTCTTCCTTTTCTTTTCTCTTGCTGTAAAAACTTATGTCTTCAACTGATTCAAAAAAATCTTCAAGAGTTTCAACGTCTATTCCAAGTTCAGCTTCTTCAATATTGGTTTCTTCTGTTCCCTCTTGATCTTTTTTTTCTTCATTTTTATTTTCTACATTATCACCATTTGTATCAATTTCAATAAATGGATTCTCTTCAATTATTGTATTTATTGAATTTATAAGATCAAGATAATTTATGTTAAGAAGTTTTAATTGCTGAAACAGGGATGGATTTAGTTTTTGCTTTAAAGCAGGACCTAAATTAATACTTAAACCCTTTTTAACAGCCATTAGTTGATACTTATCTCCTTCCCTAAATATTTTTCTTTAATAATAGGATCTTTTACTATATCATCGGGAGTTCCCTCTTTAAGTATTTCTCCATTTATGAGTATATAGGCCCGATCTGTGATTTTTAATGTTTCTCTTATATTATGGTCGCTGACAATTACACCTAAACCATCTTTTTTAAATCCGATTATAATTTCTTGGATTTCTTTTATTGCTATGGGATCAATTCCTGTAAAAGGTTCGTCAAGGAAAATATAATGGGGAAAAGTTGCCAGAGCTCTTGCAATTTCCAATCTTCTTTTTTCTCCGCCGGATAAGGTTTTTGCTTTCTGTTTTCTCACTTTTTGTAGTCCAAATTTGTTAAGTAGGTTTTCTAAATGAACCCCTTTTTTATTAATGTTACTTAACTTATTTTCTAAAACAGCTAAAATATTATCTTCAACTGTGATTTCTCTGAATATGGAGTGTTCCTGCGGGAGAAAGGTAATCCCGAGTAAAACCCTTTGGTACATATGCAAAGAGGTTATATCTTTGTCTTCAAAGAATACTTTGCCACTATTTGCTTTTATTAATCCTATTATTATGGAAAAAGCTGTGGTCTTGCCTGCACCATTGGGCCCTAAGAAACCCACAACCTCTCCCTTAGAAAGCTCTATATCTATTCCATTCAGGACTCTCTTTTGGCCATAATTTTTTATTAACTTTTCTGCTCTTATCATTCTTCTTTTATGATTACTTTCACCTTTTTATTTACTTTTGAAGTAGCATAAATTTTACCATTCTCAAGGTTTAAAGTCAATTTTTCCCCTTCAATTTTCGTGCCTTTCTTATCTTCAAACCTTGCTTTTCCTTTTAAAAAAACCATTTTTTTCTCAAGATCTATTTCAGCCTTGTTGGCATAGCCTTTACCTTTGTCAAAAAAGATTTTAATTCCTTCTTCAATAAAAACTTTATAATATTTATTATTTTTTATTTTTATTGATGCGGAACCTCCCGTGATTTTTAGATTTTCTCCTTTTTTAAATACAATGTTTTTTTGAATTTTAATAGAGTTTTTTGTTTTATCGATTAATTGTCCCTTCATTAAGATATCATTTTTGATAATTTTCCCCTGTAGAATTTTGACGGTTTTCTCACCATTAATAATCACTTTTTCTCCCAATATTTCCCCATCTGTATTTTTTATAAATACGCTATTCTCCTCTGATCAGGTTTTACTATTCTCATTGAAAGTTCAGTTTATTG
>JALXDT010000028.1 GCA_027070475.1 Candidatus Aminicenantota bacterium
TCAGAAAATTTTTTACCTTCATCTCTTATATTTTAAAATAAAATTAAAGTTTTATCAAGGAAAGCATTCATTGCTCCAGGGAATTTGTTTAGAAAAGGGGATTTCTTTTTTTGCCAAAATAGTGGGCACTTTTTCTTTTAAAATTGGAGGGTAAGAGGATAAAATTTGGTTCATTAAAAGTTTCCGGTATAATTAGGTAAGTATCTCCCTTTTTGGTGTTAAATATTATATTTTTATTGAAGACTTTAAAGTCTTTAAATTCATTGTATGTTTCATTATTTTCTTTTATAAATATCTTAAATGTTTTGAATTTTTTTCTTACCGAGCATTTACTTCCCGCCAATGATTCTATCTTAATAAATTCAATCTTTCCATTCTTTAATTTTGAACTGACTAAAAATGCTCCTTCGGCTCTTAGTTTAAAAAAAGATGCATCTTTCCATATATCAGGCACGGCGGGGAAAACCCTGATTATTTGGTTATATGATTGAAGTAGCATTTCTTGGATTGTCGCAGCAGCCATAAATCCACCTTCAAGTGTCATGGGTTCATAATGCCACATTGAAAAACCATGTTTTCCCGGATCCCCATTAATATGAAATGTATTTGGGCTTATAAACCCATTTATGTATACCTCTAACATTTGCAGAGGAATATTGTTGTATCCCGCTCTACCTGCAATTGCTCCAAACCATGGGAAAGAATATCCTGTCCATGCCCCTGTTCCATATCTTATGATTTCTTCAATTGATCCTTCTATTAAAGCTTTTTCTTTTTTACTTCCCTCTATTGCTAAGTTTCCAAGAGGATAAATTCCTATCAGGTGAGAAAAATGCCTGTGGCTCATTCTGAAAGGGATATTTTTACTGATTTTTAATCTTATTCTCCTGTTAACTTCATTAATTCTGTTTTTTAAATAGTGTTCATATTGAAAATCAACTAAATTTTCTCTGACATATTTTGCTCTTTCTGTCAGTTTTGTTGATATTTTTAAGATTTTGTGTGATTTTATGATTGCTGATGTTAAAAACTTAATAAGAGCAATGTCTATATTGCTATCCTGATCATATGCATTTACAAACCCTTCATAATATTCCGGAGAATAACTGTATGGGATATGCAATTTCCCATCTTTTCCTTTAAAGAGTAAATTAGAGTATATTAAGAATGATTTTTCTATTATTGGAAGGGCTCTCTTTTTAAGAAATTCAGTATCTTGAGAGTATAAAAAATGGAGCCAGTAGTTATGAGCTAAAAAGGCGGTATTACCAGGCCAGAACTCAACGGTAGAATAACCCCATACTCTTTCTCCATTCGGGCCTATGGCACAACCGGACCAGATTCCATCGAATCCGAAAAATTGTTTACATTGTCTTTCCCATTTTGGTAAACATTTATGAAAGGTATCATATAGAGGTTTCCCTAACTCAAGATGATTTGCTGTGTAAATAGGCCAATAGGACATCTCGACATTTAAATCAAGATGGTAATCTCCGCTCCAGGGCGGCATCCCTCCGTCAAGGGTCCATAGGCCCTGCAATGATATTGGAAGCTCTCCTGCTCTGGATAGAGAGCCCAATTTATAAAGCTCGATATAGTATAGTGATTCGAGGCGAAAATCAGGTATTGATAAAAAAGATTTTTTCCAGAAATTTTTCCACCATGCAAAGTGGCTTGTAAATTCTTTTTTAAAGTTTTTAGATTCTTTTATTAATTCTTTTGTTTTTTTTATAGGCTTTTTGGAATCATGGTTGGAGATTAGAGCTAATTTGATAAGTGTTCCATCTTTTGTTTTTATTTTTTCCCAATTAATATTTAATTTAAAATCTTTTGGTCCCTCAAAGAAAAGAGAACCACTATTTCCATTGTTTATAATTACAGGATTTTTGTATCCCCAGCTCTTTAAGAGTTTTCTTGTATTCCTATTGAGATGATCCCACCTGAGTTTTACTGAAATTTCTCCGGGAGATAGATTCTTGAATTTGATGAATATAATATTTTTTAAGGAATGAACAAAGGTTTTTATTTCAACTTTTTTATTTCCTGTTTTACCCTCTATTTTTGAAAGGGCTTTATTGAGCAGTAAGTTTCCTTTTATCCAGCTAAATTTATTATTAAATTTAATTTCAAGTCTCGGAAGCGGAAGTCTTGTCGGGTATTTTTTACCTTTAGCATTGAGTTTTGAATTTGAAAGGTAAGGATCGTATATAAACTGACCGTTTAGAGTTTTCTTCTTGAGCTTTTTTACATTCTCTTTGAACCCTTCGTAAGATTCTCCCTGTAAAGGCTGTTCTTCGGTTTCCCATGCATCATATTTGTCCAATGTGAATTTTAATGGATTTCCGTCTCCCCAGATCATTATTCCTATATCTCCATTGGCAAGGGGAATGCCTTCAAGCCATTTTGTAGGGGCTATTTCCCATTCAGGACTGTACTTTTCAAGCCAGCTTGTATTATTTTTAAAAAAAATGTTTTCTTTTACCTTAATACTTTTTTGCCCTGTTAAAGAAAGGGTGGTAATTATAACTGTCAGA
>JALXDT010000029.1 GCA_027070475.1 Candidatus Aminicenantota bacterium
ACCCATGGATTTTGATTCTCTGATGAAGGCAGGCTCAATGCTTGGTTCCGGCGCGATTATGGTTTTTGATGAGGATGATTCAATGGTTGAAGTTTTAAGGATAATGATAAATTTTTACTATCATGAGAGCTGCGGACAGTGTGCTCCGTGTAGATACGGAACTGATGTAATAAAAAAGATTGTTGATAAAATCTATAGAAAGGAGGCAAAGGAAGAGGAGCTGGATCTTATAATAGAAACAGCTCAATCAATAATGGGTAAAACAATTTGCCCCTTCGGAGATGCAGTTGGGATGGCTGTGGGAACCCTTGTTAAAAAATTCAAGGATGAATTTTTAAACTATTTAAGAGAGGAAAATGCCGAAGGTTAAGATTAAAATAAATGATGTGGAATATGAGGTAGAGCAAGGACTTTCTGTTCTTGATGCTGCCGAAAGTGTTGGAATTGAGATCCCCCACTTTTGTGCCCACAAATATCTGAAACCTGCCGGACTTTGCAGAATGTGTCTTGTTGAGATTAAAGGAGCAAGAAAACTTCAAACCTCCTGCACGACTCCTGTAAAAGAGGGTATGGAGGTTTACACTGAATCAGATGCTGTTGTAAAGGCAAGAAAAGAGATACTTGAGCTTCATCTTGCAAACCACCCGCTTGATTGTCCTGAGTGTGACCAAGCAGGGGATTGTCTTCTCCAAAAATATTATGATAAGTATGGACTTTATGAGAGAAGGTTTGATATAGAGAGAACTCACTTTGAAAAGGATGTAATACTTTCGGATAATCTTATACTTGACAGAGAAAGATGTATTCTCTGCCAGAGATGTGTCAGATTTTCAGAGGAAATTTTAGGAGAAAAGTTACTTGCTGTCTTTGAAAGAGGAAGCAGAAGTTATATAGCTACCTATAATGATGAAAAGATATCAACTCTTTACTCAGGAAATTTTGCGGAAATATGTCCTGTCGGAGCTATAACTGACAGAAGATTCAGATTTAAGATAAGAAACTGGTTTTTAATAAAAAAGGAGAGCATATGTCCTCTCTGTGAAAGAGGATGTAATATCTATGTTGAAACTCCTAAGGACAGACCATATTTAAAAAACTATGAAAGGCTTCAGAGAATAAGCTCAAGGGATAACCCTGAAATTAACAAATCTTTTATATGCGACAGAGGAAGGTATGATCTGTTTTCCCTTGAAGAGAATAGGATATTCAAGGGAATCTATGAGATGGAAGAGGTTGGCTGGCAAAAAATTAAAAAAATTTTAAAAGAGCATCTTTTTACAATAGAAACAGTAATTCTCTCCTCATGGATGACAAATGAAGAGATCGACCTTGCTCTTTCCCTCTTTAAAGATTATCTTAATCTTAAAAATATATACTTCTGGGGAAATCCTGCTGGGGATGAGGATGAAATTTTGATTAAAAAGGATAAAAATCCTAATTCCTATTATTTAGAGCATAAAAAGGTGAAAAGATTAAATTCAAAGAGTAAAGTTGATTTTAAAGGAAGCACTCTGATTTTTGGTGATTTTTTCAGAGAGAATGAGTTTGTTATGAAAAAGATAGAGGATGAAAGCTTTGTTATTCTTATATCTCCCTATATTCCTTCATTCCCTGAGAAGATAAATCTTCTTATCCCCTCGGCAAACTTTTTTGAAAAGGAAGGTTCGTATACAAATTTTGAGGGAAGAGTTCAAAAGGTTGAAAGAATATTTGAGAATGATAAGGTTAAAACAGAGTATGAGATTTTGGAAATGATTGAATCTATTTTGAGGAAAAAATGAGTGTTTGGTTGATAGCTTTAATTAAGATAATAGTTTTATTTGCATGGTTGATGCTCTTTGCACTTTATGCAACACTTTTAGAGAGAAAGGAAAGTGCTGTTATTCAGGATAGGCATGGAGCAAACAGGGCAAGTATATTCGGTATAAGCTCATTCGGTATATTTCAGCCATTTGCAGATGCATTAAAGATGCTTTTCAAAGAGGATTTTATTCCGGATTTTGCAGATAAAAAGATGTTTAAATTTGCTCCTGTTCTAACATTCTTTTTCTCATCCCTTGTTATAATTGCAATTCCATTTGGTGAACCTATAAAGATTGGAGATAAAACGATATCATTGCAGCTTATAAATCCTGACATAGCTTTAATCTTAATCTTTGCTTTATCATCAATGAGTATATACGGTGTCATTTTAGGGGGCTGGAGCTCAAAAAATAAGTATGCCTTTTTAGGAACAATGAGAGCTACAGCTCAGATAATTTCCTATGAAGTGGCTCTCATCTTTTCTGTTATTTCCCTGATAATGGTTTATTCAAGTATGAAACTTTATGATATAGTCTTATTTCAGAAAGCCTATCTCTGGGGTTGGTTACCACGCTGGGGAATCTTTCTTCAACCTCTTGCATTTATTGTTTTTATAATTGCGGCTATTGCAGAGACAAAGAGAGCCCCCTTTGATCTTCCGGAGAGTGAATCAGAAATCATAGGTTTTTTTGTTGAATACAGTGGAATAAGATTTGGTGTCTATATGCTTACTGATTTTATAGAGACAATTATGCTCTCCCTTCTTATCACTGTCTTATTTTTGGGAGGCTGGCATATTCCATTTATTGAAAGAACGGGCTTATCCGCAAACTGGATTAAGGCTATTGAAATAATCGGTTTTCAAATAAAAACATTTTTGGTTTTCGGATTTTTACTTCTTGTAAGGTGGACATTCCCGAGATACAGGTTTGATCAGCTTATGGAATTGGGTTGGAAAACTCTTGTGCCTATTTCAATATTCAATCTTATTGTAACAGCAATAGTCATAGGATTATTATGAGGAGAAGATGAGAGGTTTTTTATACTTTTTTGAGACAATAAAAGGGCTTTTGATTACAGCCAAACATCTTATAGTTAACTCATTTTTTCACACTTTAAACTATATTTTTAGAATAAAGACAAAGAGAAAAGGTTCTGTAACCTATCAGTATCCTGAGGAGAAAAAGCCTCTTTACCCGAGGGATAGAACGCTTCACAAAATGATGTTCAGGGATGACGGAAAACCACGATGTGTGGGATGTATGCTCTGTGTGACAGCCTGTCCTTCGGATTGTATCTATGTAAAAGCCGAAGAGGTTGACGGAGAAAAAATAGCAACAACATTCATAGTTAATGTAAACAGATGTGCATTCTGCGGTTATTGTGTTGAAGCCTGCCCGGAGGATGCAATAAGAATGGATTCGGGAAAGCTTGATTTTGTCGGCTATTCAACCAATGAGATGGTCCTGAATCTACTCAAAAGGAATTAAAAAACAAACTAATAAAAATTCCGATAAAAAGATAAATAAAAAAGCGTTAATCTTAAAAGATGGTGAATTGTTTCCTACAGAGTATGATTAATAATTTACGTTTCAAACCTTAGCTCAAGGCTTTTTAGTGAATACTCCAGTTCACTACCACAAATTCTTGGTTAATGTTTGTTTGCATTTTTATTGAAAAAAAATTAAAATTGGCTATGCAAAAAGAGAATAATATCCCGTGGCAGATTGAATTGTTTAAATATTCCTATATGAAAAAGGAAAAGGTAAATTTAATAAAGAGCTCGATAAAAAAAATAGATAATAATTCAAAAGTGATTGATATCGGATGCAGGCAGGGGGTTGTTTCATACTTTATAAGAGAGCTTGGGGGAGAGTGGCTACATTGTGATACTGAGATGGAGACTTTAAAGACAGCCTCTTCAATTCTTAAAAAAAACATAGTTCAGATAGGAGAAAACTTACCATTTAAGAAGAAATCCGCGGACTATGTTTTTTCTCTTGATATCCTTGAACATCTTGATGATGATAAAGCCCTTTTAGATGAGATATATAGGGTTTTGAAAACGGGAGGTAAGATTGTAATATCGACTCCAATCTCCGGGAAATTTTTCTTACTCAACAAGATTAAGATGCTTTTTGGGATGAAACCTGAAGTTTATGGACATAAAAGGGAGGGTTATTCTTTAAAGAAACTGAACAGTATGGTGGAGGATGCAGGCTTTAAAATTTTAAAATCAACAACATATTCAAAATTTTTTACAGAATTGGTTGAATTAAGTTTGAATATAATTTTTGTAAAATTGATAAAAAGAAAGAGAAAATCACAACTGAGAACAGGCTCAATTTCTCCTGAAAGTGAAGATGAGTTAAAGGGAAACAAAAAGATTTATATTTTATATCAACTTATATATCCCTTTTTGAGAGCAATAACATTGTTGGATAAACTATTATTTTTTAAAACAGGATATGCGACCTTTATTATTGCGGAAAAGGAATGAAAAAATTTTTTAAAGTTTTGAGAAAGAGCAAAAGCGGGGACTCAAAATTGGGCTTGCTTAGAACCTCTCATGGTGAAATTCAAACACCTGTTTTTATGCCTGTCGGGACACAGGGAGCTGTTAAGGGGATGCTTCACAGGGATTTAAAAGAGATCGGAGTTCAGATAATATTAAATAATCTTTATCATATATTTCTAAGACCGGGTATTGAGCTTATAAAAAAAGCCGGTGGAATTCATAAATTTATAGGGTGGGATAAACCGATTCTAACTGATAGCGGGGGATACCAGATATTATCTCTTTCTTCTCTTTCTAAGATTCTGGATGATGGTGTTAAATTCAAATCTCATCTTGATGGAACAGAATTTATTTTTACTCCAGAGGATGTTATAAAGTGGCAGGCTGAAATAGGAGTAGATATTATGATGCCTCTTGATTATCTTGTGGAATATCCTTCTACTTATGAAAAGGTTAAATATGCCCTTGAAGTAACCCTTGATTGGGAGAGGAGAGCTTTAGAGTACTATAAAAAGATTAGTCCTTCCGGCATACTATTCGGGATAACTCAGGGCGGAGTTTTCAAAGATTTGAGAAAAAAATCCACTGAAAAACTTTTGGAAATGGGTTATAATGCAATTGCAATAGGAGGACTTTCTGTGGGAGAAAGCAAGGAGGAAATGTTTGAAATCATAAAATTAACGAGGGAAATAGTTCCGGAGAATATACCTATTTACTTAATGGGAGTTGGTAAGCCTGAGGATATTATAAGAGCAGTGGATCTGGGAGTTGATATGTTTGATTGTGTTTTACCCACAAGAAATGCGAGAACTGGTTGGCTTTATACCCATAAAGGGAAGGTTATTATAAAAAATTCAAGATATAGTGAGGATTTTACTCCCCTTGATGAAGAGTGTTCGTGCTATACCTGTAAAAATTTCACAAAAGCCTATTTGAGGCACCTTTATGTAGCCAAAGAAATTAATTATAGTATTTTAGCTACTACTCACAATTTGTTTTTCTATCTTGACATAATGCGAAAAATCAGGCACTCTATAGGACTTTACGAATTTAGTATATTTAAGGAAAATTTTTTTAAAAATTACAAGGAGAGTTAAAATGTTAGGAATGTTAAATTTTTTAAATCAGGCTCAAGCCCAACAACAGCCAAATATGCTTGTTTCACTTTTACCCTTTGTTGTCATTTTTGTTATTTTTTATCTCTTGCTTATTCTTCCTGCAAAAAAGAAACAGAAAAAGCATATTGAGATGATTAACAGTTTAAAGCCCGGGGCAAAAGTTATGACCTCCGGAGGAATTATAGGAACTATTATGGGAGTTAAAGAGAGAACTTTTGAATTAAAGATAGCAAATAATGTAAAAATTGAAATTTCAAAAAATGCAATAGCAACCGTTTTAACTGAAACAAAAGAAAAAACTGAGAATTAATCAGGAGGATGTTATGAAAAATGTTTACACAAAATTTGCAATAATTCTTGTTGTAATTGTTGCCTTTGTGATAATGGCTGTTCCTCCCAAAAAGAAGATAAAGTTAGGGTTGGATCTTAAAGGAGGAATTCACCTTGTATTAAAGGTACAAACTGATGATGCAGTAAGAGCAGTTACTGATCAGGCAATATTACAACTGCAATCCGAATTTAAAGATAAAAATATAAAAGTTGAAAAAATCAGGAGAGTTGGTGTAAAAGAAATTTCAATAGAAGGTTATAATTCTCTGGCTGAAGATCAAATTCTTGCCATTTTGAAAGAGGGAGGATTTCAGGATTGGAATTACAATGTTTCTTCTTCTAAGATTACACTTACATTAAAACCTAACGCAGAGGTTAAAATAAGGGATCAGGCAGTTGAGCAGGCAAAAGAAACCATAAGAAACAGGGTTGACCAGTTTGGTGTTGCAGAACCTGTAATTCAAAGAGAAGGACTAACAGGGCAGAGCGATAGAATATTAGTTGAGCTTCCTGGAGTTGAAGATCCGGCAAGGGTTAAAAATCTTATAAAGAGCACTGCAGTTCTTGAATTAAAAATTGTCGTAAATGGTCCTTATGCATCAAAGGAAAAACTTCTTGAGCAATATAAAGGAAAAGTTCCAGATGATATGGAGGTTGTTCCAGGGATTTCCAGTGATGGGGCAAAGGAATATTATCTTGTTAAGAAGGTTGCTGCTGTTACAGGAATGGATTTGAGAGATGCAAGAGTTGGGCAGGATAAATACGGAGCTCCAGCAGTCAGTTTTAGATTAAAAAGAGAGGGAGCAAGAAAGTTTGAAAAGGTTACAAGAGAGCATAAGGGAGAAAGACTTGCTATAATTCTGGATGGGGTTGTCCAGTCTGCTCCTGTAATAAATGATGTTATTTATGATAGTGGTATAATTGAAGGTCACTTTTCCTATGATGAAGCAAATGACCTTGCTTTAAAATTAAGATCAGGTTCTTTACCAGCATCAATCAGATACCTTGAGGAGAGAACAATAGGACCTTCTCTTGGAGCTGATTCTATTAAGAAAGGATTAAAGGCAATGCTCATAGGCCTTCTGTTGGTGATCTTTTTTATGGTTTTTTATTATAAATTATCAGGTCTTAATGCAGTTGTAGCTTTACTTTTAAATATAGTTATCATTATGGGAGCTCTTGCATACTTTAGAGCTACTCTTACCTTACCCGGGATTGCAGGTATTATTCTTACAATAGGTATGTCTGTTGATGCTAATGTTCTTATATTTGAAAGGATAAGGGAAGATTTGCGAATGGGAAAAACTCCCAAAGCTGCTGTTGATGAAGGGTTTAAAAAGGCTTTTATTACGATCTTTGATGCTAATATTACTACTGTAATTGCTGCTATATTCTTGTTCCAATTTGGTACAGGACCTATCAAGGGTTTTGCTATTACTCTTATTATTGGTATTCTTGCCTCTATGTTCACTGCTGTTTATGTGTCAAGGGCTATTTTTGATTTGATGTTTGCTCTTAACAGAAGAGTAGAAACATTAAGCATATAGGAGGAAGAAGATGGAATTTTTTAAGAATCCAAATTTCAAATTTATGAAGGTTAAATATATTGCTTTTCTGCTTTCACTGACAATAATAGTTGCAGGAGGTATTTCTGTTTATGTGAAAAAAGGATTTAATTTAAGTATAGATTTTGCGGGTGGTACACTTGTCCAGATCAATTTTAAAAATGATATTTCTGTTGATAAGGTTAGGAAAAGCCTGAAAAATGTTGACCTCGGAAAGAGTATAATTCAAAAGCTTGGGGAAGGACATGAGTTTATTATAAAAGCTCAAAAAGTCAGCAGTAAAAGTATAGAAGAAGAGAATATGGAAAAACCGGAAGAAGTGGCCAATAAAATTGTAGAGGCTTTAAGAACACCGGAGGAGAAAGCTCTTTTAAAAGAGGGGAAACTTGATTTAAATATATCTGAAAAATCTTTTATCAAAAAGCTTTTACTTGATATTACAGGAGATGAACAGAAGGCTGAGGAGTATGCAACAAAAATTGCTGATTATAAGAAAAAACATCTTGGTATTATTAAAGATTATAATGAAATAAAAGATCTTATTCCTTCGGATGTATTTGAAAAATTAAAGGAAAAAAGCTTTTTAGGTAATATAGCTCTTTTAAGGGTTGAGATTGTAGGACCTCAGGTGGGAAAGGATTTAAGATATAAAGCTACACAGGCAACTGTTTGGGCTCTTATCGGGATGCTTATTTACATTGCTTTTAGATTCAAATTCTTGTTTGGAGTTTCGGCTGTTTTAACTCTGGCTCACGATGTTCTTGTAACTTTAAGCTTTATATCCTTTTTTAATAAGGAAATATCCTTAACTGTTGTAGCAGGTATTTTGACAATTGTCGGATATTCTCTTAATGATACTATTGTTATATATGATAGGGTTAGAGATAATCTTAAAAAGTATGTGAAAAAATTGGGAATAGAAGAAATTCTTGATGTTAGTATAAATGAAACACTCTCCAGGACAATAATTACTTCGGGAACTACTTTGTTAACAGTTCTTGCCCTTTATATTTTCGGAGGAGAAGTCATAAGAGATTTTGCATTTACAATGCTTGTGGGTATTATTTCAGGTACTTACTCATCTATCTATCAATCCTGTGCCTATATAGGAATCTGGGAAAAGAGAAAAGAGAAAAAAATAAGGGAGAAAAAAGAGGCAAATTTGAAGAGAATAGAGGAGAGGAAAAAGAGTGAAATTAAACAGGTAAAAGAAGAAAAGGTAGACCATAGTAAGAAGACAGAAACAAAAAAGGCTACTCAACAGGCAAAGAAGAGACCCTCTAAAAAATCAAGGAAAAAGAGAAAAAAAAGATAAAAATTCGTATAAAGAATAAAAGAAAAAAGATAGATGATAGTGTGAAATAAGAGAAGATAATTTTGGCGCTGTTTTTAGGCGTGGGGCCTTCTATACTATTAAAAAAGAGAAAAAGAGTAAATCCATCCATATATAATTTTGATAAATAGCTTAGATTAATACAAGCTTAAATTTATATTTCTCGGGTTTTAAAAAGAAATGCTTATAAACAAATTACAATAAAGACTAAAATTCCTGTTTCACCCTTTCTTTTTTTATTGTTTTTATTTTTCATAAGGAGTATAATTTTTGTTAATTAATAATAAATAAAAGGAGAAGGAATTATGGAATTAAAAGATGCAATCCTTGAGCTTTTGCGAAGGGCTGCTACGGATCTTCCCCCTGATATTGAAAATGCATTAAAAAAAGCCTATGAAAGGGAAGATGAGGGAACGCCGGCAAAAGCGGTTTTTAAAACAATTTTAAAAAATGTTGAGTTGGCAAGGAAGCAGAGTACCCCTATCTGTCAGGATACGGGATCTTTAATTTTCTACATTGATTTTCCCATTGGAGATGAAGAGCAAAAGTACAGAAAAGCTATAGCTGAGGCAGCAGAGGAAGCAACAAAAAAGCAGTATTTGAGACCAAATGCAGTTAATCCAATTACGGGAAAAAATTCAGGAACAAATGTTGGAATTAACCATCCCTATATCCATTTTCATCAATGGGATAAAAGTGAAGTCAGGATAAGGCTTTTGCTAAAAGGTGGAGGAAGTGAAAATGTTGGAACTCAGTATAAGCTACCAGATGCTTCTTTAAAAGCGGGAAGAGATTTAAAAGGAATAAGGAAAGTAATAATTGATGCTGTATTGAAGGCACAGGGAAAAGGCTGCTCTCCCGGAACTCTTGGTATTGGAATTGGAGGAGACAGAGTCACATCTTATATTCTTTCAAAAGAGCAATTTTTTAGAAAAATGGGAGAAAGGCATCCTGAAAAGGAAATTGCAGAGCTTGAGCTTTCTCTCTATGAAGAGTTAAATCAACTGGGGATAGGCCCCATGGGATTTGGTGGAAAGACAACAGTTCTCGATGTTTTTATCGATTACCAACACAGACATCCTGCAACCTTCTATGTAGCTATATCTTATAATTGTTGGGCATTTAGAAGAAAAACTCTTACAATTAAAAATGGAGAGGTGAGTTATGACGATTAAATTAAAGACTCCTATTTCTGAGGAGGAGATAAGAAAATTAAAGGTTGGAGATGAAGTTTTGCTTTCAGGCATAATAGTAACAGCAAGAGATCAGGCACATAAATTAATGGTGGAAGAAAAACCTGATTTTATAAGAGAATATTTAAAAGAATCTGTTATCTATCATTGTGGTCCTGTTGTAAGGAAAAATGAGGATGGAAGCTGGAGCTTTGTTTCGGCAGGTCCTACAACTTCAATAAGAGAAGAGCCCTATCAATCCGAGGTTATTTGTGAATACAATGTCAGAGGTGTTATTGGTAAAGGCGGAATGGGAGATAAAACTTCCGAAGGCTTAAAAAAATGTGGGGCTGTCTATTTTCACGCTGTAGGTGGTGCAGGTACGCTTATTGCAAATACAGTAAAGAAAGTTGTTAAAGTTTTTAAACTTGAAGAGTTTGGAACTCCAGAAGCTTTCTGGGTAATAGAGGTCGAAGATTTCCCCTTGGTTGTTACCATGGATTCCCATGGAAGCAGTTTACATAAGGAGGTTTTGGAAAACTCAACAAAAGCAGCGCAGGAGCTACTGGTAAAATAAAAATTTAAATTTAAGAAAAAATTTGACTTAAAAACTTATTATAGGGTATTCTTTTTAAGAATTTTTTAAAGGAGTAAAAAATGAAAAGGAGGCTTTTACCTTTTTTTATTGTGTTCTTAATGGCTTTTATTTTAAATGGAGCTGAATTCAGGAAAGATTGGAAAAAGGCTTTTGATTTTGCCAAAAAACATCATAAAAGAGTTTTTTTTGTTTTTCACACAGATTGGTGCCCTCATTGCAGACACCTTTTAAGCACAACTTTAAAAGATCCAGCTGTTCTATCCTATTTTGACAGAGAAGACTATGTCCTTATCTCAATAAATCCCGAAAAGGACAGGGAAGCTGAAAAAAAGTTCAGAGTTTACGGGTATCCCACTATGATAATATACGATAAAACAGGAAAAGAGATAGATAGAATATTAGGCTACCTTGATAGCAAACAGCTTATAAAAACAATCGAAAATTTTAAAAAAGGAATCGGAACATTAAAGGATCTTCTGAGAAAACACAAAGAATCACCGGATGATTTGGAGCTAATGTTTAAAATTGCCACAAAATATATTGCAAGAGCAGAATTTCAGAAAGCCATAGATCTATTAAATATAATGATTGCAAAAGCTGAGAAAAAGAATGATAAAAATAGTGTTATAAACGGGATAATGAGAAAAGCATATGCTTATTATAAATGGAAGAAGTTTAATATGGCCGCTAATTGTGTGTTAGAGATAGCAAAAAAATACCCGAATTCAAAAGAAGCAAGAGACGCCTATCTTGATGCGAGCTATTATGCAAAGAAAGGAGGAAATGAAAAAAGAGCGAATGAGCTAATAGAAATTTTCATAAAAAAATATCCCGATGATCCTCGGGTGAAAAAATTAAAGAAAAAAATAAAAAAATAGCTGGAAACGGTTGACAAATAAAGATTTTTTATTTATTATTAGTCTATTAATTTTAAGGAGGTAATGATGAACAAAGCAGATTTGGTCGACAAGATTACTAAAGACTCTGGAATGACAAAAGTGGAAGTTACAAAAGTTATCAACTCTTTTATTGATGCAGTTAAAGATGCATTAAAAAATGGCGACAAAGTTACTTTAGTTGGGTTCGGGACATTTAAGATTGTTGAGAGAAAGGAGAGAAAGGGTAGAAATCCCAAAACAGGTAAAACTATCACAATTAAAGCTAAAAAATCTCCTAAATTTGTGCCCGGTAAAGCATTAAAAGAAGCTGTTAACAAGTAAAAAATTTAATTTAGATTTTATTTTTAGGCGCGTAGCTCAGTTGGATAGAGCGCTACCTTGACACGGTAGAGGTCGGCGGTTCAAGTCCGCCCGTGCCTAATTTTTTTTATTTGGAAAGATTTTTTAAATGTGGAAGAAAGAATCAAAGTGAAGATAATAGTTAATGGAAAAGAATATGAGGTAGAAAAGGGGATTTCCTTTATTCAGTTTCTTAAAAACAATGGTTTTAATCCAAAAGATTATGTGGCGATAGAAATAAATGGAGAGTTAAAAGATCTAAGATATAAATTAGAAGAGGATGCTGAAATAAAACTTATTGACAAGAAAGATAAAAGAGCTCTGGAAATTTTAAGACATAGTACGGCACATCTGATGGCACAAGCTGTGATGGAACTTTTTCCCGATGTTCAGGTTGGAGTTGGTCCGGCTATAGAGAATGGATTTTACTATGATTTTTATAAGGAAGAACCTTTTACTCCTGAGGATCTTGCTGAAATTGAAAAGAGAATGAAAAAATTAAGAAAAAAGAATTTTCCTATTGAAAGGATTGAGATGCCCAAGGAGGAGGCTATTAAGCTTTTTAAAGAAAAAGGGCAGAATCTAAAGGTGGAATTAATTGAGGAAAAGAGTGGTGATATTGCGAGTCTTTATAAGCAGGGAGATTTTATAGATTTTTGTAGAGGGCCTCATCTTCCCTATACTGGCTATATAAATAATTTTAAAATTCTTTATTCTTCTGCTGCCTATTGGAAAGGAGATGAAAATAATCTTCAAATGCAAAGAATTTATGGAACTGTATTTTTTGAAAAAGAAGAGCTTGAAGATTATCTTCATTTTCTTGAAGAGGCAAAAAAGAGAGATCATAGGAAATTAGGAAAAGAACTTGAGCTATTTCTAATTTCAGATCAAATAGGTCCAGGTCTTGTTTTATGGCTTCCCAAAGGAGCATTTATAAGGAGAAAAATTGAGGATTTTTGGGTGGAGGAGCATTATAAAGCAGGGTATGAGCTTCTTAATACCCCCCATATAGCTAAAATTGATTTATGGGAAACCAGCGGCCATCTTTCTTTTTATAAGGAGAACATGTTTCCTCCTATGGAATTTGATAATATGGAGTACCAGCTTAAACCAATGAACTGTCCTTTTCATATTGCTATCTATAAATCAAGGATGAGAAGCTACAGAGAATTTCCTATAAGATGGGCAGAGCTTGGAACTGTTTATAGGTATGAAAGATCTGGTGTTTTGCATGGGCTTTTGAGAGTAAGAGGGTTTACTCAGGATGATGCACATATTTTTTCCAGACCTGAGCAGCTTCAGGAAGAAATTGTAAATATTCTTGATCTTAATTTTAAAATTCTTCGAACTTTTGGTTTTGATAATTATGATGTTTATCTGTCCACAAGACCGGATAAATATGTAGGTTCTCTTGAAAATTGGGAGAGAGCTGAAAATGCATTAAAGTATGCTCTGGAAAAACAGGGGATTTCATATGAGATAGATCCAGGAGAGGGGGTTTTTTATGGGCCTAAAATAGATATTAAAATAAAGGATACTCTGGGAAGGTCATGGCAGTGTTCCACTATTCAGGTTGATTTTAATTTACCCGAAAGATTTAATATAAGTTATATTGACAAGAATGGTGAAAAAAAGCAACCTATTATGATTCATAGGGCACTTATGGGTTCATTTGAGAGATTTTTTGGTGTATTAATTGAACACTATGCAGGTAAGTTTCCTCTTTGGCTTGCTCCTGTTCAGGTTACAGTTGTCCCTGTTTCTGAAAAATACCTTGATTATGGACAAAATGTGTTTGAACAATTAAAAGAAAGAGGAATTAGGGTAAAGCTTGATGATAGAAATGAAAAGTTGGGTTATAAGATAAGATCTGCAGAGCTTGAAAAAATTCCCTATATTTTGATAGTTGGAGAGAAAGAAGCGAATAATAAGAGTGTTTCTCTGAGGATTCAAGGTGTGGGAGATTTTGGAGAGATGTCAATTAATGAACTTCATGATATAATACAGGAGAAAATTAAGTTAAAAGCGATTGATTATAATATTAAAAAGGAGGTGATTGATTAATTCGCAGCAGCTAAGAATAAACGAGGAAATAAAGGCACGGGAAGTGCTTTTAATAGATCAGAATGGTAAGAAGGTTGGAGTTGTTCCTGTGAAAGAGGCTCTTAAGATAGCCGAGGAAGCAGGATTGGATTTGGTTGAAGTAGCACCGAATTCCAAGCCTCCTGTTTGTAGGGTTTTGGATTTCGGGAAATATATGTATGAATTAAGAAAGAAGGAGCATGAAGCTAAGAAGAAGCAGAAACAAATTCAGGTTAAGGTTGTTAAATTCAGGCCAAAGATTGGAGAGCATGATTATCAGGTTAAGCTCAAACATATTAAAAAATTTATAGAGGAAGGAAATAAAGTGAAAGTAGTTGTTTTTTTGAGAGGAAGAGAGAGAGCAAAACCTGAACTTGCCCATAAAATAATAAATAGAGTTATTGAAGATACTGTTGAGATAGCTGAGCCTGATAAAAACCCTAAAGCTGAGAGAGCAACTGTTTTTGTTAGCTTGATGCCAAAAAAATAAAAAGGAGGTTTGAAAATGCCAAAATTAAAAACGCATAGAGGAGCAAATAAAAGATTTAAAATTACAGCAACAGGTAAGGTTAGAAGAAGTAAGGCCTATAAAAGCCATATACTTACAAAAAAGACAAGGAAGAGAAAAAGAAATCTTAGAAAGGGAGATATTGTTTTCTCAGGTGAAGTGAAAACTATAAAGGCACTTCTTCCTTATAGTTTCTGATACACTCTAATCTAAACACAAAATAGGAGGAATCTAAAATGAGAGTTAAAAGAGGACCAAAGAAAGCAAGAAGAAGAAAAAAAATATTAAAGCTTGCCAAAGGTTATTTTGGGGCAAAAAAGAATCTTTACAGGACTGCAAAAGAACAGGTTGAGAAATCTCTTGTTTATTCTTATGCTGGAAGAAAACAGAGGAAGAGAGATTTTAGAAAACTATGGATCATAAGAATAAACGCAGCAGTTAGAAATTACGGACTATCCTATTCAAAGTTTATAGATGGCTTAAATAAAGCTAATATAAATATTAATAGAAAAGTATTGTCAGAACTTGCTGTCAGGGATCCTGAAGCATTTAAGAGCATAGTTGAAAAAGTCAAAGCCTCAGCAAATGCTTGATGATGTTATTGAAAAACTTAGAAAAGAGTTTATAGAGAAATTAAAGGGGATTAAAGATGAACCCTCCCTTCTTAATCTGAAAGGGGAGTTTATCGGGAGAAAGAGAGGAAAGATAAAGTCCCTTTTCAAAGAGCTTGGAAAAGTAAGCTCAGAGGAGAGGGGAAAGTTAGGGCAGGCTATAAACTCTTTTAAATCTTTTGTGGAGAACTCTCTTTCAGAAAAAGAGAGGGAGTTAAAACAGAAAAAAGAAAAAATAAAGAGGGAGGATTATACATATCCCGGCTACAGGATTGAGAGAGGGAAAAAACATCTTTTACAGCAAGTTATGGATGAGGTAATAGATATATTTTTAAAGATGGGTTACCATATAGAAACTGGGCCAGAAGTTGAAACCGATTATTTTAATTTCACTGCTTTGAATATTCCGGAAGAGCATCCTGCAAGGGATGAGCATGATACCTTTTATCTGGATTTTGAAAAGGGAAAGGATAAGTTTCTTTTGAGAACTCATACATCTCCCGTTCAGATAAGAACAATGCTAAAAAAACGCCCTCCTTTGAAAATAATTGTTCCAGGAAAGGTTTTTAGAAAAGATGAACCTGATGATACTCACTCTCCTGTCTTTCATCAGTTAGAAGGTCTTGTTGTAGGTAAGTCAATTTCTTTTGCTGATTTGAAGGGGACCTTGATAACATTTTTAAAAGCCCTTTTTGGTGATGAGATAAAGGTTAGATTCAGGCCATCCTTTTTCCCTTTTACTGAGCCCAGTGCAGAGGTTGATGTGCTTTTGAAAGGGGATTGGCTGGAGATTTTAGGATGTGGAATGGTTGATCCTGCAGTTTTCTCAGAGGTTGGTATTGATCCTGAGGAGTATACTGGCTTTGCCTTCGGATTGGGAATCGATAGGATTACTATGGTTAAATATGGAGTTAAGAGTTTAAGATACTTTTATGATAATGATTTAAGGTTTTTGAGGCAATTTTAATGAGAGTAAGTTTAAATATTTTAAAAGAGCTAATTAAAATAGATAAAACTAAAGAAGAGCTTATTGAGATTTTTAATAATCTCATGATGCCTGTTGAGGAAGTTGAGGAATATGAGGATGATACAATTTTTGAACTTGAAATAACACCGAATAGACCAGATTTATTAGGGCATTTAGGTGTCGCCTTTCAACTTTCATCCTTTTTGGGAGTTAATCCACCCGAGTTAAAGATTCACTATGAAACAATAGAAGAAAACATTGATGAATTGGTTGAAATAGAGATTAAAGATAAAAGATGTCTCAGATATTCCGGAATGGTTGTAAAGGATTTAAAGATTGAAGAATCTCCCGAATGGATGAAAAGAAGACTTGAGCTTTTAGGTCTAAGGCCTATAAACAATGCAGTTGATGTATCTAACTATGTTATGATGGTGACCGGCCACCCCATACATACCTTTGATCTCGATCTTTTGAAAGGAAGAAAAATAATAGTTAGAAAAGGAATAAATGGTGAAAAAATACTGTGTCTTGATGAAGTTGAAAGAGAATTATCAGACAATGATATAGTAATTGCAGATGAGGAAAGAGCTGTGGCAATAGCCGGAGTCATAGGCGGTGAGGAAACAGGGATTAATGAAAAGACTGAAAATATTTTTATTGAAAGTGCTTATTTCATACCAAAGTATGTTAGATATACTTCAAGAAGATTAAAGGTATCAACTGATTCAAGCTATAGATTTGAAAGGGGAGCTGATATAGAGGCAACTATCCTTGCAGCAAAGTATGCTGCCACTCTCTTTTATTCCTTTGGGGCAAAGATAGTTTCAGGAATTAAGGATGTAAAGACAGCTGATATAAGAAAAAAAATCCTAAAATTAAGATATAAGCGAGTTAATTCTATACTTGGGACAAATCTTTCAAAAGAGAAAATAAATGATATTCTTTTATCGCTTGGAATTAAGATTGTAGAGAAAAGTGAAAAAAGCTTAAGAGTTGAAATACCATCAATCAGAAGAGATATTGAGCGGGAGATAGACATAATAGAGGAGATAGCTATCTTGTATGGTTATAATAGAATTGAGGAAAGTTTACCTATATTAAATACGGGAGTGTTTGATGATAGGGAAAGAAAAAAAAGAGCTGAAGTTGAGCAAATATTGAATTCCTATGGTTTTAATGAAGTCGTGAATTACAGCTTTTTATCAGAGAAAGAATCCAACCTATCTCTTGATAAAAAAGAAGCCTTAAAGCTTAAGAATCCTCTCTCTCTTAATTTTGAATATTTGAGAACATCACTTTTGCCCTCCCTGTTAAAAAATGCTGCTTATAATCTAAACAGAGAACAAAAGGGTGTAAAAATTTATGAATGGGGGAAAATTTATTTTCTTTTAAATGGGGAAATTAAAGAGGAGGAGAATATAGGTTTATTAATAAGTGGTTCTCCTGAGCAAAAATGGTCCTTAATAAATAAGAAAGCGTATGATTGTTTTGAGCTTAAGGGTGTAATTGAAGAGATTTTTGAGAACTGGCGAGAAAAGATAGATTTTAAAAATGTAAGAAAGAATATGCTTATTCCTGACACTACCTTTGAGATAGTACTTAATGGTGAAATTGTCGGTTATATCGGTGAGGTAGAGAAAGAGGTAAGAGATTTTTATGATATAGAAAAAAGGGCTTTTTATGGGGAACTTTATAGTGAGAAATTTTTAAGCCAACTGGAGAAAAGGTCCTATGCCGAAATCTCAAAATATCCAGCGATTTGGTTTGACCTTTCTCTGCTTATCCCCAATGAGATTCAATATTCTCAAATAAAAGAAGGTATTGAAAATTTAAAAATCAAACATCTTGAAACTTTTTATCCTATTGATATTTACAAAGGAAAGGGAGTTGAAGAGGGAAAAAGGTCTGTAACAATGAGATTTGTTTTCAGAGATCCTCTAAAAACACTTAATTCTGAAGAGGCAGAAAGAGAACTGAACACTATAAAACTTGAACTAGAGTCAAAATATAGTATAAAATTAAGATAAGGAGGTATATATGGAAGAGGATAGTATATATAGACTTGAAACAAAGATAGAAAAGCTTTTAGAAAATTATAAGAGAATGAAAGAGGAGAATGAACAACTTAAAAGGGAAAAAGCTGATCTTGAAAACACAAAAAAAATTATAGAGGAAAAATTATCCAAGCTTTTGATGAGAATCGAAGAGATTGAAAAAGAGTTATGAGTGAAAGAATAGTTGAGATGGAGATTTATGGTAATATTATAAAAGTAAATATTGCCGATGATATGAGTGAAGATTATATTCACGAACTTGCAAATTTTGTAGAACAAAAAATGGTGGAAGTGGGGAAATTTATATCAAATGCTAATACTATGAAGGTAGCTTTGATAGCCCTTTTAAATATAGCTGATGAAAACCTCCAACTCAGAAAAGAGTTGGCTAAATATAAGATGGCTATAAAAGATGTTGAAAGAAAGATATCTTATATTGAATAGAATGAGAGATAAATTTTCGGGCTAAACTTAATTCCACCTCCACCATAAAAAGGAGGAAAAAATGAATTTAATTATCGGAGTAATTATAGGGATAATTATAGGAGCAGTCTTTTCCTATTTTATTATTCTTACAAAAATAAAAAAAGGTAAATTAAAAGATATTGAAATCAGTCAGCAAAAAGCTGAAGAGATCTTAAGAAAAGCTGAAGAGGATGCTCAAAAGATAAAAAAGGATGCTGAACTTTCTGCAAAAGAGGAGTATCTTGCTCTTAAGACTGATCTTGAAAAAAGCTATAATGAAAGACAGAATAGGTTGAATAATTTTGAAAGAAGATTACTTCAAAAAGAGGATAATTTAGAAAGAAGAGCTACCACTCTTGAGAATAAGGAAAAAGAGCTTTATAGAAAGGAGAATTATTTAAAATCGAGAGAACAGGAGATTGAGGAATTAAAGAAAAAGCATAAAGAGATTATAGAGCAGCAGATTCAAGAACTTCATAAGATAGCCAGAATGTCTCCTGAAGAAGCAAAAGAATTAATCCTGAAGAAGGTTGAGGAAGAGAGTCAGGAAGATATTGCAAGACTTTTAAAGAAAGTAGAAGAGGATTATTTAAGGAGGAAAGATCTTTTAGCTCAGGAAATTATGGCTACAGCAATTCAAAGCAATGCGGCAGAGTATGTGATTGAATCCACGGTTGCTGTTGTTGACCTTCCTTCTGATGATATGAAGGGAAGAATAATCGGAAGAGAGGGAAGAAATATAAGAACTCTGGAAATGCTAACCGGTACAAATTTGATTATTGATGATACACCTGAAGCGGTAATTGTTTCTTCTGCAGACCCAATAAGAAGGGAAATTGCAAAGAGGGCGCTTCAAAGGCTTGTTGAGGATGGAAGGATCAATCCGGCAAGAATTGAAGATGTTATAAATGATACAAGAAAGAAATTTGAAAAATCTCTTTATGATGAGGGAGAGGCTGTTGTAATGGAATTTGGTTTAAAAAATGTCCATCCTGAATTAATCAAATTACTCGGAAAGCTCAGATATAGAACATCTTATGGTCAGAATGTGCTTGAACACTCAAAAGAGGTCGCAGCTTATGCCGGGAGAATGGCTGCTGAAATCGGAGCGAATGTTGAAGTTGCCACAAGGGCTGGTTTGCTCCATGATATCGGGAAAGCCATAGATAGAGAGGTTGAGGGAACTCACCTTGAATTGGGAGTTAAACTCGCAAGAAAATATGGTGAGAGTGAAGAAGTAATTCAGGCAATTGCTTCCCACCATCAGGATATGAACTTTCCTTCCATTGAGGCTATGCTTGTTCAAGCTGCTGATACTCTTTCAGCTGCAAGACCTGGAGTTAGAAGAGAAATACTTGAGGTATATCTTAAAAGACTTGAAAAACTCGAAAATATTGCATCTAATTTTGAAGGGGTTGTTAAAGCTTATGCACTTCAGGCAGGAAGAGAGGTTAGAATTATTGTTAATGCTGATAAGGTTTACGATGAAGAAGCTATTATTTTAGCAAGAAAGATTGCAAAGAAAATTGAGGAGGACCTTGAATATCCCGGTCAAATAAAGGTTACAGTGGTTAGAGAAAAGAGAATTGTTGAATTTGCAAGATAGGTAGAAAAAAATGAAAGAATTATTGCTAAGAAGAATAAAGAATAAAGAAATTTTGATTGGAATTGTTGGATTGGGTTATGTGGGCCTTCCTTTGGCAAGAGAGTTTTTAAATAGTGGTTATAAGGTTTTGGGTTTTGATATCGATAAAGCTAAAGTTTCCCTTTTAAAAGCGGGAAAATCGTATATAAAGCATATTGAGTCGGATTTTATAAAAAAATATGTTGTCGACGAAAAAAAGTTTGATGCAACCTCCGATTTTAAAAGATTAAAGGATGTTGATTTTATTATAATCTGTGTTCCAACCCCTCTTGATAGTCACAAAAATCCTGATTTAAAATATGTTATTCAAACAACTGTAACAATAAAACAAAATCTTAGAAAGGGGCATGTGATAGTACTTGAAAGTACAACATACCCCGGAACAACGGATGAGATTCTTTTAAAAATCCTTGAAGAGAGTGGGTTAAAAGAGGGTAAGGATTTTTTTCTTGGTTATTCACCTGAAAGGGAGGACCCAGGAAGTAAAAAATTTACTACAAGAACTATTCCAAAGGTTGTTAGTGGGATTTCAAAAGATTCTCTTGAGATAATAGATGCTCTATATTCTAAAATCATTGTTAAGACTGTTCCTGTCTCTTCCACGAAAGTTGCCGAAGCATCTAAAATTCTTGAAAATACATATAGGGCTGTAAATATTGCTCTTGTTAATGAACTTAAAATCATTTTTGATAAGATGGGAATTAATATATGGGAAGTAATAGAAGCAGCAAAGACAAAACCATTTGGTTTTACCCCATTTTATCCGGGGCCCGGTTTGGGAGGACACTGTATACCTATAGATCCCTTTTATTTGACCTATAAGGCAAAGGAATATGATTATACGACAAGGTTCATTGAGTTAGCTGGAGAGGTTAATACATATCAACCATATTATGTAGTGGAAAAAGCGATGGGAGCTTTAAATGATTTTTCAAAAACATTAAAGGGAGCTAAAATATTGATTTTGGGTGTTGCTTACAAAAGGGATGTAGATGATACAAGAGAAAGTCCGGCGCTTAAAATTATAGATATTTTAGAAAAGAGAGGAGCTAATGTTGATTATTATGATCCCTTTGTTTCAGAGCTTTCATCATTTAGACACTATCCAGATTTGAATAAAGTCTCAATAGACTATTCTCCTGAAAAATTGAGGGAGTATGACCTTGTTATGATAATTACAGATCATTCTGATTTTAAATATGATGAGATTCTTGAAAATGCGAATTTAATTCTTGATACAAGAGGTGTTTATAAAGATTCTCCAAAGGTCTATAGAGCCTAAATTTGAGTAAGTTTATATAAAATACTTGACAAAACCTCACTAATATTCTATAATACTCTGGGAGGTTGTAATGAAAAAGGATTATTATGAGATTCTGGGGGTTTCAAAGAATGCAAGTCAAAGTGAGATAAAAAAAGCTTACAGAAAGCTTGCAAGAAAATACCATCCGGATCTTAATCCTGGAGATAGCGAAGCAGAGAAAAAATTTAAAGAAATACAGGAAGCTTATGAAGTTTTATCAGATCCAAAAAAAAGGGAGCAATATGATAGATTTGGTGCTGTTGGTGATTTTCAGAATCCTTATCAAGGAGCTCAGACAGATTGGGGTGGTTTTGAAGGTTTTGATTTTGGAGGATTCGGAGATTCAAGCTTTGCTGATATTTTTGAAACTATTTTTAATAGTAGAAGTTCAAGGTCTAAAAAGAAAACAGCTCAAAGAGGTGAAGATCTCTACTATAATATAAATATAAGCTTTGAAGATTCAATAAAGGGTTTAAACACAGAGATTTTGATTCAGAGGAAGAAAAAGTGTTCCCATTGCGGGGGAACAGGATATGAATCATCAGGAAGAACAGTATGCCATACCTGTAATGGAACAGGTAAGGTGTATAAGCAGAAATTTCATTTGAAATTTTCAACTACATGTCCAACCTGTGGAGGGACAGGTTATCTTCCGGGGCCTGTTTGTAAGTATTGTGGGGGTACAGGAAGAGTAGATGGTACTGAAAGAATTAGAGTAAAAATTCCTGCCGGAGTAAAAAATGGAGCCAGACTTAGACTTGCCGGAAAGGGGAATGCCGGTATAAGGGGAGGGAAATCCGGAGATCTTTACATTACAATCAATGTCCTTCCCCATAGATTATTTCAAAGAGAGGGGGATAATATTTATATAAAAGTTCCGATAACTATTACAGAAGCTTCCCTTGGGGCTAAGATAAAGGTCCCAACAGTAGACGGAACTGCTATAATGAAAATTCCTCCCGGAACAAAGTCAGGACAGAAGTTCAGATTAAAGGGCAAAGGGGTTTATAATTCTGTTACAAAAGTAAGAGGTGATCAATATGTAACAGTTGAAATAGTTCCTCCACCGATTGAGAATTTAAAAGTGAGAGAGCTTTTAAAGGAAATAGAGAAGGAAGCAAAATATAACCCAAGAAGTGAGCTTAATCTTTAGGAGGGGAGATGAAGAGAAAAAAAAGTTCTTATGAAAGTAAAAAGTCAAATAAAAAATTTTATATGATTTCAGCGGTCTCTTCAATGTATAATATTCATCCTCAAACATTAAGACTATATGAAAGGGAGGGTTTACTAAAACCTTCGAGAACAGAGGGAAATACAAGAATTTATACTGAAGAGGATTTAAAGAAGCTTGAACTGATTCTAAATCTTTCGCGAGAAATGGGTGTTAATTTAGCCGGGATTGAGATTATTTTAAATATGAGAGAAAAAATGGAAAAAATTCAAAAAGAGGTAAATCTACTACTTGAATACATTCAGAAGGAATTTTTTGAAGGAAGGGAAGATGAATTTAGAAAGAAAAAGGATGCTATAGTCAGATCTGTTTCTGCAAAGATAATTAAAAAGGAAGAAAATATTGTCAAATAACGATTATTTCCATGTAAACAATCTTTTAACCATTTTAGCGGAGAAGACAGAGCCCCTATCAAAGGAGGAAGAACATAAGTTAATAGAGAGATTTCAAAAAGAAGGAGATAACAAGGCTCTTGAAAAACTCGTTCTTGCAAATTTAAGGTTTGTCCTAAATATTATAAATAAATTTAAAAGACATGGGATTCCTGTTGAAGATTTATTACATGAGGGTATTTTAGGTTTGATAGAGGCAGCCAAAAGATTTGATACTAAAAGGGATATTAAATTTATTTCATATGCAGTCTGGTGGATTAAACAGGCTGTTATCAATGCACTTGCAAATGAATCAAAAGTTTTTAAACTTCCTCCGAAAATGGTAAGATTGTTAATTAAAATGGCGGAGCTTCAGAAAGAATCACTAGAAAAAAATAAAAGACAGCTCTCCGATAAAGAGTTGATGGAGAAGATGAAGATCAGTAAGAAAACCCTTTCTAAAATTCAAAATCTTTTGAATGGTCAGGTTTCTCTAAGCACTAAATTGAATACCGATGGGTCTCTTGTTATTGGAGATACTGTTAAGGAGAAGGAGGATTCTATAACAGGAGATTCGATAATTACCAGAATATTGCTTCATGAGATTAGAGAGGTTATTGACACTTTGAAAGATAGAGAGAGAGAAGTTTTGATGCTAAGATATGGTTTTGATGGTTCGGGAGCAAAATCATTAAGTGAAGTGGGGAAGATTATGTCAATTTCAAGAGAAAGGGTCAGGCAGCTTGAGAAAAGAGCAATGGAAAAGATTAGAGAACATTTTAAGAAGAAAATTCATGGGAGGGATTTAAATTGAGCGGAGATCCCAATTGCCCTATTTGCAAGGGAACAGGGTTTATAATTAAGGTAGATGAAAATGGAAATAGTTTTGCAGAAAGATGTGAATGTATAAGTACTCAAATAATAAAAAAATACATGGAATTGTCAGGAATCCCGGAAAGATATTTGAGCTGTGAATTTGACAATTATAATCCTTTAAATGATTCTCAAAAGGAAGCTCTTAAAATTTCAAAGAAATTTGTTGAACACTATCCCTCTGTTAATGCAGGTCTTTTTTTTCAAGGCCCTGTTGGTGTTGGGAAAACACATCTGAGTGTGGCTATAATAAAGTATTTAATAGAGAACAAGGGAGTAAGAGCAAAATTTTATGATGTCAGAGATTTAATTTCAAGTATTCAGGCAACCATAGGAATTGACAATGAAAAAGGAATTAGAATTTTAAATGAAGCTTATGAGGTCGAACTTCTTGTTTTAGATGATTTGGGGGCTCATAGGATTAGCAGCTATACTGAGGATATTATTTCCAAGATAATAAACAAGAGATACAATTCGAATAAAATCACAATTTTCACTTCCAACTATGTTGATTCAAAGGATTTTTATGATGACCCCTATGAGGTCAATGAGGAAACTCTTGAGAGTAGAATAGGATATAATTTGAGGTCGAGAATATATGAAATGGCAAAATTGATAAAAATAGAGGGAGATGATTTCAGAAAAAAATACATAAAAAACATAATCCAAGTTTAGAGGAGAAGAAGATGGATTTACCTTTTGAAGAGATTGATAATAAAGTCAAAGAAAAGAGTGGAGAAATTGATTCTATTGTTGCAGAAATTAAAAAGGTTATTGTAGGGCAGGACTATTTTATAAGAAGAATATTAATTGCATTATTCTCAGGAGGTCATCTATTAGTGGAAGGGGTTCCTGGTCTTGCTAAAACACTTGCAATAAAAACTGTTGGGGAGATTTTTGACCTTAGTTTTAAAAGGATTCAGTTCACTCCAGATCTTTTGCCAGCTGACTTAACAGGTACTGTGGTTTTTAACCCAAAAGAGGTGAGCTTTTCTCCTAAAAAGGGACCAATATTTACCAACCTTCTTTTAGCTGATGAGATAAACAGAGCTCCTGCTAAGGTTCAGAGTGCCTTACTTGAAGCTATGGAGGAGAGGCAGGTAACATTGGATGAATATACTTTCAAACTACCTTTCCCTTTCATGGTTATGGCAACTCAAAATCCTCTTGAATATGAAGGAACCTATCCTTTACCTGAAGCTGAACTTGACCGTTTTATGATGAAAATAAAAATCACCTATCCTCTGAGAAATGAAGAGATTGCCATAGTGAAAAGATTTACCGAAGATTCTATTCCTCCTCTTTCAAAGATTGTTAATGCGGCTAAAATAGAAGAATACAGATCTTTAATTAAAGAGATTTATCTTGATTCAAGATTAAGAGAATATCTGATTGATATTGTCAGGGCTACGAGAGAGCCTGATAAGTATGGGCTTTCTGAAATAAAACCTTACATAGAGTTTGGAGCATCCCCAAGAGCATCAATATATCTACTTTTGGGAGCAAAAGCTAATGCCTTTTTAGAGGAGAGAGGATTTGTTATACCTGAGGATATTAAGGAAATTATATATGATATATTACGACATAGAATAATTTTGACCTATAATGCAGAAGCTGATAATATTACCACTGAAAATATTATTTCTAATATTATTAGAAAAATTCCCTTACCTTAAAAATTAGATTTAATATGAGTCATAAGATTAAGGCATATTTTCTTCTATTTCTGTCAGCTGTAATGTGGGGAAGTTCATACCCAGTCATAAAGTTAGGTTTAAACAGAGGGCTTTCTCCGATAGGTTTTTTGGGCTTAAGACTTTTTCTTGCAACTATAATAATCATTCCTTTTGTTTACAAGGAGATTGGCTTTAAAGAATTATGGAATAAAAAGATGGTATTGTTAGGTCTTACCAATGCTGGAGGATTTTTGTTTCAGTATTTTGGCCAGAAATTTATTAGTTCAAACAGTGCTGCAATCATTTCAAATCTTATAATTATTTTTGTGGCAATATTATCATTTATTTTTTTAAAGGAAAAAATGAATTTTAGAAAAATAATTGGGGTTTTTCTCTCATTTTTAGGATTGATCATAATTTCAAATCTTTCCTTTAGCTCATTTTCAGCTAATATAGGAATTTTAATAATGCTTATCTCTCCTTTTATGTGGGCTTTTTTTGTTATACTCTCTAAGGATATCTCTATGGGGGGAAATTTTACAAAACACCTTTTTCCAATTTATTTTTATACTTTTATTTTCGTACTACCTTTTTCCCTTGCTGAGGGAGGGGATTATTCAAATTTAAGTATTTCTCTTTCTCTCTATCTTTCAATTTTCTGTACTATAATTCCCTATTTTTTCTTCTTAAAAGGGTTGAAATATATTCAAGCAACAACTGCATCTATTATCACATCATTTCAGATTTTTTTTAGTATTATTTTCTCATATATTTTTCTTAAAGAAACTTTATCTTTAAACTTTATTGTTGGAATGATTCTGGTATTTGTTTCAATATATCTTGTTGAGACAAATAGCTCAACTTCAGTTTCAAATTAGAAATTGTCATATGCTTGACAAATTATAAAAAAGGTATAAAATTATTTTGTTTTATGGATTAATAGGAGGTTCATATGAAAAAAATGGATTTATCTTTATCAAACCTTGATGAGCTTTTTCCCTCAGATTTTACTGAGGAACAGCTTGCCAAAGCTAAAACTATATTTTTAAAAGAATTGGCATTTTTAGCCCACAAATTTTATGGCGGGAAAATTATGACAATGCCCAAAGCCGGTATTTATGGCTTTAATTGGTTTAATGTCTGGTATACTCCAGGTGTTTCAAAGGTATCGACATCAATTAGAGATAAGCATGAATGCTCTTTTGAACTTTCAAACAGAGGAAACCTTGTTGCTGTTGTCTCAGATTCAACAAGGGTTTTAGGGGATGGTGATGTTACTCCTTCAGGTGGATTGGGAGTAATGGAAGGAAAGGCTTTTTTGATGAAGTATTTAGGAGGAATTGATGCCATAGCTCTGTGTGTAAACAGCTACAATGAAAAAGGTGAACATGACCCCCAAAAGATTATTGATTTTGTAAAAATGCTGGAACCGAGTGTGGGTGCTGTCAACCTTGAGGATATTTCTCAGCCTAACTGCTATAAGGTTCTTGATACTTTAAGGGAGGAAGCAGATATTCCCGTTTGGCATGATGATGCTCAGGGAACAGGTTCTGTTACCCTTGCTGGTCTTATAAATGCTTTGAAAATAGTTGAAAAAAACATTGGTGATGTAAAAATTGTTTTTCTTGGAGCAGGAGCTTCCAATACAACAATAGCGAGGCTTATAATAGCAGCTGGGGGGGATCCCAAAAAGATGATAATGTTTGATAGTAAAGGTTCTTTACACCTTGGAAGAGAGGATATAAAGTCTAAGCCTGAGTTTTATAGAAAGTGGGAACTTTGTGAAACAACAAACCCCAAAAGAATAACAGATATAGAGGAGGCTTTTGAAGGAGCGGATGTATTAATTGCTTTGAGTAAGCCTGGCCCGGATACTGTAAAACCGGAGTGGATTAAAAAGATGGCTGATAAACCGATAGTATTTGCATGTGCTAACCCTGTCCCTGAGATTTATCCCTATGCTGCAAAGGAAGCAGGTGCTTATATTGTGGCAACAGGAAGAGGGGATTTCCCTAATCAGGTAAACAATTCACTTGGTTTCCCCGGTATTCTTAAGGGAGCTTTGCTTGTCAGAGCAAGGAAGATTACCGATAAGATGGCAATAGCGGCTGCTTACTCGATGGCTAAATTTGCTCAGAAGAAGGGAATTCATCCTGATTATATTATGCCAACTATGGATGAAACAGAGGTCTTTGCAGAGGAAGCTGCAGATGTCGCAATGCAGGCGATTAAGGATGGTGTTGCAAGAAAAGAGATGAGCTGGCAGGAAGTTTATGATAAAACTCTAGAAGATATAAAAATAGCAAGGGAAGAGCACTCTCTTTTAATGGAAAAAGGCTATATAAAGGAACCCGATCTTTCATTGTTGGAGGAAGCATTAAAAAAAGCCATAGAAGCAGTTAGTTAGTTTTAAATATTAATTACTTTCAATCTTTTTCTTGCTCTATGTGTGAGGTTTGTAAAGGGAGTGGCTTTGATGCATTCTTTCTATCTTTTTATTGCCTTCTTTTTGTCTCTGAGAATTTTCATTGTTTCTCCATAAAGGAATGCATCATAAAACAATCATAGTCTTACATTAAAACCCCTTATTTTAAGATTTAAAGGATGAATTTTTAAATTATAACTTCAAAATATAATTG
>JALXDT010000030.1 GCA_027070475.1 Candidatus Aminicenantota bacterium
AAAAAAAATTATAAAAGAAGAATACAGGAGGTTTTTATGAAAAGAAAGTTTATGTTTTTTTTTATTATTGTTTTGTTTACAGTTTTGGGTTTTTCTCAGAAATTTAAGAATCTTGCTTTAACTCCGCCTATGGGTTGGAATAGCTGGAATTGTTTTGGCCCTGATATAAATGAAAAAAAGGTAATGGAGATTGCCGATTATATGGTTAAAACAGGAATGAGGGATGCTGGATATATTTATCTTGTAATAGATGATGGCTGGCAGGAAGGTAGAGATGCCAATGGAAACATTATTGTTAACAAAAAAAAGTTTCCCCATGGAATGAAGAAAGTTGTTGATTATGTTCATTCCAAAGGATTAAAGTTCGGAATTTATTCTGATGCCGGAAGAAAAACCTGTCAGGGACTTCCGGGTAGCAGAGGGTATGAGTTTCAGGATGCGAGAACCTATGCAAGGTGGGGAGTGGATTATCTTAAATATGATTGGTGTTATCATGGGAAGCAGAACTCTGAGGCTTCATATAAACTTATGAGAGATGCACTCTATAAAGCTGGAAGACCCATAGTATTCAGTATTTGTGAATGGGGAACCACAAAACCGTGGAAATGGGCAAAGGAGATAGGTCATCTATGGAGGACAACAGAAGATATTCAGGATTGCTGGGACTGTGTGAATGAATGGGGAGGATTGGGATGGACATTGATTTTAGACAAGCAGGTTGGACTTGAAGCATATTCAGGACCAGGTCATTGGAATGATCCTGATATGCTTGAGGTTGGTAATGGTGGAATGACTACAGAAGAATATAGAGCCCACTTTTCCATGTGGTGTATGCTTTCAGCTCCTCTCATGGCGGGCAATGATATAAGAAAAATGACTCCGGAAATTAAAGAAATTCTTTTAAACAAAGAGGCCATAGCTCTTGATCAGGACCCCCTTGGAAAACAGGCAATCAGACTTGTTGATACAGGGGATTATGAAATCTGGGGTAAAGAGCTTTCAAAGGGTGAGTTAGCTGTTGCTCTTTTAAATAGGGGAGATAGCCCGGTCAGAGCTAAAATAAACTGGAAGTGGATTCTAAAAAAGTTAAAGAGAGAGGGACATATTTACAAAATAAGGGATATTTGGCTTCATAAATTTGTAGGAAGAACAGATAAGATTTTTGAAAAAAAGGTTAAACCTCACAATGTGATTGTTCTTAGATTGATGAAGTAGAAGAAAACTTAAGAATCTTCTTCCTTTTTCTTCTCTTTTACATCTTCTCTTCTGCCTATAAAGAAAGAGGTTATATATAATAGTACTGTAAATACCATTCCTATACTTGCATAAAACCTTGAATAAAAAATAAAAATCAGAACAAAGATAAGAAAGAGAAGAATAGCTCCTCCTCTCACTGTTTCTTTTGTTGAGCTCACTTCTTCCTTTTTGTTGAGGAGTGATTCAGAGAGAAAGAGGCCGCATCTTTTACAGTATGGAAATTCAGGATTATATTCCTGTTCCACTCCACAATTGGGACAAACAACTATTTTCTTATTGCTCTCTTCCATATTTTTTCCTTTAACTTTATACTATATAACATACCTTATTTTTTTTAAAGTATCCCGCACTATCTTTTTTGATTAAACATATTCCGTAGGGGCAATTCGTGAATTGCCCCTACGAACTACTATACGATTCACCATTCACAATTCCCGATTCACAACTTCCTTATTTCATATAAATGTCCATACTCGCCATCTAATACAATTATTGAACCTGGTTTTCTTTTATTGTAATTAAAATTACCCCAAATTCTATCTGTTTCACTCATATCATTACCATCAAAGATAGTATATATAGCTGATTCATTATCACCACCTTGAACAGAGGCACATAATTCACTACTGGGGTCATATCCCGCTGCTCCACCAGCACCACTTCTTATAAGTTCATCATTGGAATTTGCTTTATCAGCTGCATATGCTTCTCCATCTGTTATCTCAAACCAAACGATTCCATCTTCAGGTTTTTGATCTTTACTATATCTAATCTCAACTTTATCTCTTGAGGGAGCTCTTATAAATCCATTTGTATACTCCTCTATTGCCTTAAATCCTTCCATAATATTATTAAAAACTTCATTGTGCTTTGGATCTGAATAACCCTTTAAAACATGATGAGGGTCATAAACAACCCACTTCTCTGGTTGCTTAACCCAAACCTGATTTGTACCATTCCTACCTCTTCCCCTATAAGCATCAATTAAATCTCTCCAACTATAACCTTTAGGATTTAAATCTTGCTTTTTAACAATATCTATATGTATATTATCTTCACCCTGTAATCCCGCATTCTCTAAAACAGCAGGAATATAATCATCATTCTTATTAGCTAAAGAATTACTAAAATTTACCTTTATTGTACAATGCTCTGGTTTATCTATTTCAAATGTAAGATTTCCACCATTTGTTTTTTTCTCATAAACCATTCCTCCACATACTATATTTACAGGGACATCTAAAGGTTGTGAGG
>JALXDT010000031.1 GCA_027070475.1 Candidatus Aminicenantota bacterium
TATTTTTTATACTCGGATTTAAAGGATAAAAACTCTCTTGTTAACGCAACATCAGAGATCTTTACTCCTGTCCTCCTTGCGGGTCTTACCACATTTGTGGGTTTTGTATCTTTTATAAGTGCAAAATTAAAACTTATTGCGGATTTCGGGTTTTTCTCGGGAGTCGGAATATTCATAGCTCTTCTGATCTCCCTCTCTTTAATCCCCGCAGCTTATTCAACAAGAAAAGGCAAAAGAGTGCAAATGAAGAAAGAGGATAAACATTGGAAAATACTGGATATTCTTTCGAATTTTGTAATAAAAAAACGCAAGATAGTTTTCATAAGTTCTCTCCTTCTTCTTATAATTTTTTCCTTCGGACTTTTAAAGGTTAAAAGAGAGGTTAATTTTTCCGAATATTATCCGAAAAATTCTCAACCTCGATTGGGTCAGGAAATTGTAAAGAGAGAATTTTCAGGCGCATACCCTGTTTTATTTTATCTTAAATCGGATGACGCAAAATCCCCTCAAACATTAAGGCTTTTAAGAAAAGCTGAAAATTATCTTTTCTCAAAAAAGGATCTTGCCTCCCCTTTTTCAATAGCTGAAATTGTTCAGGAACTAAATTCAAAACTTAATGACAGATTTTCAATTCCGGACAATGAAAGCTCTGTGGGAAATCTCTGGTTTTTTATGGAAGGAAGGGATGAATTAAAACAACTTCTTTCAGGGGATAACAAGAAAACAATAATTTTTTCAAAAACTTCGGAAGCATCAACATCCTATAACAAAAAGCTCTATTCTGACCTCGAAAATTTTATTAAAAAAATTTTTAAGAAAAAATACTATTCCTACAGGCTTAAAAGATTAGATTTCCAAGGTAAAAAGAAAGTCAGATTAATGGAAGTAAACTCCCTTTTTGAAGAAATTTATTGGCTGAGCTTACACTATGGAAAAGCCATAAATTCAAACACAAAGGCAAAAATCTTAAGAATTTTAAGTTCAGCGGTTGAAAATGATAATAAACTCTCTGATTCAAAAACTAAAAAAATTATCAACAACTATGTTTGCGGAGATGAGTTTGATTTTGATATTGATAAAGAAAAGTGTAAAAAACTTTCGGAGACTTTGTTTTCTCTTTATAAGCAAAACAACCTTAAGGGAGAATCTGCAATAAAAGCTATGAAAATTTTTGTCTCCAAGGAAGATTTTGACATAGATACAGCTAAAAGTTCTCTGGAAACAATTTTATTTAAAATCAATGATCGAAGGGTAAAAGATAAGACAGACGAAATTGCTAAAAGGATTATTTCCTTAATAAAAATTATAAATCAGGATTTTGAAAAAAGAGTTAAGTCAATTGTTTTTGATATATTTGATTCTCTTGCAATTATTCCTGAAAAAAAGGTGGGGAACATCAAAGGAACACCTGTCAAATATGAGATTTATCAGACAGGAAACCCCTCACTCATAACAGCTCTCGATGAATCGCTTTTTTCATCTCAGATCCAGTCTCTTCTCTTAGCTTATTTTATTACCCTCTTTTTAATGATATTACTTCGAAAAAGTATACCAATTGGTATTGTCTCAACCCTTCCCATTCTTTTTACAGTCTCACTTATGTACGGATTTTTAGGGCTTATAAATCTTCCCCTTGATTATGCAACCATGATGATAGGGGGAATTTCGATAGGTGTGGGAATTGATTATGCCATACACTTTATCCATGGAATTATGGAGGAGCTGGGGAAAGAGCCTGACATTGATCTTGCGGTGAAAAAAACCTTTATTGATAAAGGGAGAGCAATTCTTACAAATTCATTTGCGGTAATGTTAGGTTTTGCGGTACTTATCTTCTCATCAATGCTTCCACTTAGAAATTTCGGGAGCACTATGGTGGCTTCTATGTTCTTATCCGCATTTGCAACGCTCACACTTTTACCCTCTGCCATTCTAATTTTAAAATTAAAAATAAAAAAGGAGGTATGATATGAAAAAAAGATTGTCTTTATTTTTATTACTCATTTCATTTTTTGTTTACGGATTATTCGGATTAACCGCTGAGAATATATTAAAAAGTGTTGAAGAGAGAACAATAGGGGAAAAAGCACCCAAGGATATTGAGGCAATAATGATAATGAAAATACACAGGGGAGATTCTGTAAAGATAAGGAAACTTAAAGCGTGGACAAAAAACAATCAGAATAAGGATGATTGGAGAATTATGAAATTCATTAGTCCTGCTGATGTTAAGAATGTGGGCCTTCTAACCCTTTCCGAAAAGGAGATGTATATATATCTTCCGGAATTTCACAGAATCAGAAGAATAGCAAGTTCCAATAAAAAGGATTCTTTTATGGGTTCGGATTTTTCTTATGAAGATCTAAGTACCAGCGGATTTTCAAAAAATTATGATCCGGAAATTCTTAAAGAGGATTCTGAATCCTGGAGTTTAAAGCTTGTAAGAAAAAAAGGAGTAAAAAAGCCTTATTCCAAAATTATTTTAAAAGTTGATAAAAAAAGCTATATGCC
>JALXDT010000032.1 GCA_027070475.1 Candidatus Aminicenantota bacterium
GATTACAAGAGAGTTGTAAAAAAAGAAATCTCAGCTAAAGGGATTAATGCTGTTTCCGTAAAAAATATAAATGGCAAAATAATAATAAGCAAGAATAAGGGAGAAACAGTTGATCTAACTGCAGAGATAAAAGGAAACACAAAAGAGAAAATCGATTTAACCACAATAATAATCAAAAGAGATAATGACTTATTAAAGATAAAGCCGGATTTCCCGTCAAAAAACAATATATCAGTTGATTTTTTTCTAAGTATTCCGGAAAACCTTTATTTAAGAATCAGCTCGGTTAATGGTAAAATATTAACTGATGTCAATCTCATAGGTTTTAAAATTTCCACTGTGAATGGTTCTATTAGCATTAACAGTGAATACGGTAAAGGGAAAATTTCAACTGTCAATGGAATTATTAAAGTCTATTTGAAAAAAGTAAATGGAGATATGTCTCTTTCTGCTGTAAATGGTGGAGTTTCCCTCTTTATAAAGGATCCAAAAAACATTAGTTTAAAAGCAAGCACGGTTAATGGCAGTGTTAAAATAAAACATGATTCTTTAAAGATTACATACAAAAAAAGATTATTTCCATTCTCTAACTTTGCAACTATCAAAGCAAGGGGAGAAAAACCAGAGTTCTATGTTAAAATTTCCACTGTAAATGGCTCTATAAAGGTTTTACCATTTTAAATATTTATAAACTCCATCACCTCTGGGAATTTTCCTGTATGGAAAATTCCCTTACGGTGTATCTATCTTTCTCTTTTATAAATTATTTTTCCATCAAAAATTGTAAGATCCACCTTTGTTTTCAGGATTTCAGAATATGGTAATCTTGTTATATCATTTGAAAGTACTACAATATCAGCTAACATACCGGGAGCTATTTTGCCTTTTATATTCTCTTCAAAAGTGGCATAAGCACCTTCAGTAGTGTAATTGTAAAGAGCCTGTTTAAGAGATATTTTTTCTTTGGGGATCCATCCTCCCACAGGCAAGCCTTCAAAATTAGTTCTTGTTACAGATGAATAAAGCCCAATCATTGGATTGAGAGGTACAATAGGCCAATCAGTTCCGAAAGCAACATGGACTCCTTTTTTTTCAAATGAATTCCAGGCATACGCCCCTTTGCTCCTCTCCTTCCCCAATCGTTTCTCCGCCCATTTATAATCATAAAGCATATGAGAAGGTTGCATTGAAGCAATTATGTTTAATCTTTTATAATCATTTATATCTGATAATCTAACAGTTTGAGAGTGTTCAATTCTGTTCCTCAAAGATTTAGAATGATTTATAATATCCGAAGCTTCAAAAGCTTTCAAAGCCATCCAGACACCATAATCACCTATTGCATGAAATCCCACCTGTAAGCCTGCTTTGTTAAATGCTATTGTTTTTCTGAAAAGTTCATCAAGGTCAATTGTAAAAATACCGGAGGTTTTAGGATTATCAGAATAAGGCAAAAACATTTTTGCAGTTCTTGCTCCCAAGGAACCATCCATAAAACCTTTTATAAGGCCAAATCTCAACTGTCTTGAATTGAGCCTCTCTATTCCTCTCTTAACTTTCATATTCTCTTCCACGCTTTTTGAAAAGTTTCCCCAGAAACTTATTCTTAATGTTAATTTATTTCTTTTCAGGAGATATTTATAAACTTCAAGGGCTAAAAGTGATGAATTATCCTGTATTGAAGTTATTCCATATTTTTTAGCCTCTTCAAGAGCCTTTAATATGTATTTTTTAGCAGTCTCAAAATTTATTTCCGGTATGACTTTGTAAATCAGTTCAGCAGCATTTTCCTTTAAAATTCCTGTGGGCTCACCATTACCATCCTTTACTATAACTCCGCCTTCCGGAGATTTTGTATCTTTTGTGATACCAGCTAATTCAAGAGCTTTTGAATTAACCCAGATCATATGGCCGCAAACCCGTTTAAAAACAACCGGATTATTCGGGGCTATTTTATCTAAAAATTCTTTTGTTGGAAATTTTCTATTCTTAAAATAGTATTGATCCCAGCCTCTCCCTTCTATCCATTCCCCCGGTTTTACCTCTTTTAATTTATTTTTCAGAAGAAGAGCTATCTTACTTTCATTTTTACCGTTCAAATCCAGAATAAAAAGGCTTTTTCCTCCGGATAAAAAGTGAAGGTGAGAATCATTAAACCCCGGAAGAGCAAGCCTGCCCTTTAAATCGATTACTCTGGTTCTTTTTGTTTTAAGCTTTAAAATTTCTTCATCAGAACCTATTGCGATTATTTTATTTCGTCTTATAGCCACAGCCTCAACATAGGGAATATTCTTCTCCATTGTCATTATCTTCCCATTATGCAAAATAAGGTCCGCTCTTTGAGAAACCATAAAAAGAGATAAAAATGCTAAAAATATATTCATTGATTAATCACCTCATTTAAAATAATTTTATTCATAAGTTCGTAAAAACTCTCCTTTTCAATTTTATCTTTATCATAAACTTTTATTTTTAACTCCTTCTCCTT
>JALXDT010000033.1:0-305 GCA_027070475.1 Candidatus Aminicenantota bacterium
TGGCAAACAGTTCTTTTCCTGTTCCACTTTCTCCTATGAGAAGAACACTTACAGATAGGGGAGATACCTTTTCTACATTTTTATAAACTTCTAAAATTGATTTGGAAGTACCGATTATCCCAAATTCTTTAAACTTTTTAATTAATAATGATTTATGAAAACTGCTTTCCTCTTCTCTGAAATCTTTTACAATTTCTAAGATATTTTCAGTGACTTTATCCTCATTTTCAAGAACAAAAATTTTATCAAATTTCAATAATTTATTATCTTCAATATTTAAGCTTTGTTCAGAAACTATCCCTATG
>JALXDT010000033.1:315-2488 GCA_027070475.1 Candidatus Aminicenantota bacterium
TTGTTTTTATTAATTTTTTTTTCAAGTTCTTCGTAAATTTCAATAACAGATAAATCGAATCTATCTTCTGCTTCCTTTATTTCTTCAAAAGATGTAAAGTGATTTATATAAATATCATCCGGGAGTTTTTTTACGATTTTATCTATTAGCTTTTCTTTTTCACTTACAAAAAGAATTCTCATCCCTTTTATTATAAGGAAAAATTTGATGATTGTCCAATCAATCTATTTTTGAGATTCTATCTACTACCTGACCTATTATTTTAAAATTAAAATAGTTTATCAAATTGACAATATCTGTTCTAAATTTTACCACATATCTTACAAAATCAAGCTCTTCCCTTTTCCTTAAAAGGGAGGAAAGTTCGTTAAGATCTTCTCTTATTTCTATTAGCCTGTGTTTCATTTTCCTGGTATTTTGAGATATCTCTTTTAATAATTTTTCATCTTTAAGCTCTTCAAATATTAAGGCATCAGGTAAATTTCTTAGGAAATTAAGTCCAGTATTGGTAAATTCTTCACCAATTGCTTTAATGTCATCAAGATAGCTGTATACATCTTTTTCTTTTCTATGAAGTTTGTCCTTTGCCTTCTCAAAAAGCCTTTCTATTTCAAATCCGACTGACTCAATATGGTCCAGAAGACCGCATTTAATCCTTTTAAATCTATCTAATTTCACAAAATCTCTTCCAATATAAATTTTATCTTCATAATAACTGACAATATCATCCGGATCATTTGTGTAATATTTGATTTCATATTTTAAAGATTTTGCATCCTTCTCTCTGAACCTTGCTATTATTGTGTATTCATTTTGTTCTATGTAATAACTATGAGCTTCTATTAAAAACGAGTATCTAACAAGACTATTTACAAGAAACAGTTTAAGATAATCCAGAAGTTCTGTTTTTCTTGAAATGAATTCATCGACTTCAGAGGGGATATTTTCAGGATATAAAAGTGCGTAGAAGGGGGAAAACAGATATCTTACCTTTTTAAATCCCATTTCAAGATACATTTCTTTCAGAATTCCACTGTATAGAGGTTCTAATTTAATATTAGGTATTTTGGGTAAATCTTCTACTTTTATTTTGTTTAATTCTATTATCTCCATAATTATACCTCCTGACTTAATAAAAAATTTTAAACTATTTATCAAAAATTGTAAATCTTATTTTAAATAAAAAGTTTTCTTTTTGTTCTAAAGAATCAATGAAATCCCCCAGATCAAATGATGGATTCCAAAATTCAGTTTTACTTTTCCTTCTCCATTGTCAAAAATAAGGTTTCTAAGAAAGGTGTAAGTGTATTTATACTCAATATATAATCCAAAATGTTCTGCTAATTGAAACCTTGTACCTAACCCTAAACCAAAACCAAAGTTTGGAAATTTTATTTGATAAGAGTATGCTTTTAAGTCACTGTTTTTTAATTTTACTTCATGGTGGGGGATGCATGGAGCTATGTGGAAAGAGACGAAAGGTTGGATTTTCCCATCAGGGAAAGTGCTGTTTTTAAAGAACATCTTTCTATATACAATAGATAATCCAATGTGATTAACACCGTGAGAAACATTGAAGCTATAAAAATAGTTATGGATATCATCGGTTTTATCTATCCCTTTGTCGTCTATTGTACCAATTATGTGAACTTTTTGACTTTCATCAGGCAGGAAAACCTTAAAATGAATAAAATCAATTCCAAAACCTATTTCCGGACGGAATTTTAAAAAATGATAAAGTCTGATTCCATAGTAAGGCTCAGTTGTTGCTTTAACTGCTCCTACAATATCTCCTTTAAATAAGGGCTTAAAAAAAGCGTTGGGAAAAATTGAATTATCAGGGAAAAAAGAGTTATCAATTAGAGAAACATTATAAAATGTAAGATTTTGGTTTTGGGTGATTAGTTGTATATCAGCCGAAGTGTGCGAAGAAATTCCTCTGTTATACTCTATATAAAAATAGTGTTTTCTATGCTTTTTTTCTTTTTTGTTTTCCGAAAAGAGAATAAAGGAATTAAAAGAGATAAAGAATGATATTAACAACAATAATATTTTCCTATTTCTTTTCATTTTTAAACTCTACTCCTATTAAGAAAGCATACGGTTTTTCTCCCTCTCTCCATGGTTCTTTGATTTTTCTTTCATTCTCTATAATCCCAATTAAGAATAAAGA
>JALXDT010000034.1 GCA_027070475.1 Candidatus Aminicenantota bacterium
TTTTATCTGTTTTTTTACTTTTTAGCTTCTCTTTCTCATTTAATGGAGAAATTGTGAAAAAGAGAGAGGTGAATTTGAAGCGGATAGCTTTTTCAATAAAAAAGAGGAGAAAGGTAAAAGCAAATCTTGGTTTTATAAAAAAGGTAAATGTGTATGCAATAACATATTTGAGTGATGGTTTGAAAGTTAAAGGGTTCCTTTCAATTCCGAAAGAGGATGGACTCTTTCCTGTGGTTATATATAACAGAGGGGGAAATAAAAATTTCGGAGCCATAACTCCCTACAAAGTCTTAAATATAATAGCAAGAATTTCAAGCTGGGGCTATGTGGTTGTCGCAAGTCAATACAGGGGAAATATGGGAGGAGAAGGAAAAGAGGAGTTCGGCGGAAAAGATGTTAATGATATTTTAAACCTTATTCCTCTTGTAAAGGGAATAAAAAAGGCTGATAGTTCAAAGATAGGTATTTTCGGGTGGAGCAGAGGTGGTATGATGACATATCTCGTTCTCAAAAAGACAAATATAATCAAAGCTGCTGTTGTTGGAGGAGGCTTATCCGACCTTTTTATGATGATGGAAAGCAGGCCTGAAATGGAAGATGTTTATAAAGAGAATATTCCCGGCTACAATAAAAAAACAAGAGAAGAGCTTTTGAAGGAGAGATCCGCAGTATACTGGGCTGACAAAATCTCAAAAACCACCCCTATTTTAATGCTTCATGGAACAGCTGACTGGAGAGTTATTCCACAGATGAGCTTAAAACTTGCCAATGAATTTTTAAAAGTAAAGCAGCCCTTTAGATTAATTATGTTTGAAGGAGGAGACCATGCTCTTTCAGAATTCGGCAAAGAGGTGTTTTACAATACAAAACTCTGGTTTAAAAGATTTTTGAAGGATAATGAGCCTTTACCGAATCTGACTCCCCATGGAGATTGATTAAGGTCGTATGCTCAATACCACTTTAAAAACAAATTTATCATACTGCGAGATGAATCTTTCGGCAGGATCCCAGATTTTACCCCAATTTTTATTGAGTGTGAAATAGAGTTTATTTCCGGGGGATATTCTCCAGCTAAAACGGATATTTGCTCCTAAGTTTTTTGATACATTGTCATACTGAAAATAGTTTAAGAGTGCTATATCGGGAGAGAAAAAGATATCAGCCTTAGCTCTGTATACAATTCCTTTAAAATTTCCCTCCTTTAAATTAGTGTTAACATAATCAAGAAAAAGGCTTAAATTTAAAGTACCATCAATCCTGTAATGCAAACTTGTAACCACAACATCTATTTTTCCTGTGTAGTATTTGCCGGTTTTGCATGCAAATTTAAGATAAAGTTTTTTATAGGGAGCTGTATCATACTCAAATCTATAGTGAACAAAATTATATTTGGCAGCAGGAATTGAAATATCCTCAGTCATATTAAAATCAGAAAAAAGGTTATCAACATAGTTTTCTATACTGAACATGAACTTTTCTCCACCTTTGAAATTAATATTCAAGGGAGTAATTGTTGTAGTCCATGATTCAATTTGGCCATCAAGCATAAGGTAAAAAACAGTATTAAATGTGAAGAAAAGCTGTCTTGCGTATTTTCCAGCAATCCCCTTTTGAGGTCTGGGCTTATAATTAAATGTATAAGAAAGAAATTTTCTCTGTTCTCTTAACATAAAAGCCAAGCCTGGAGAAAAACCTTCTCCTAAATAGAGGTAGGTAAATTGTGAGGCTATAAGATCATTGGGATAATCAATTTTAAGACCATAGGATTTGTGATCTCCTTCAAGTTTATTCCAGTTATAGAGCCACCAGAGTCCCATTTCTAAATTTTTGTTTTTTAAAAATTTTGATGTTGAATAAACAAAATCAAAACCTAAAAGGCGGTTTAAATCCGTGGAATTCGGGTCACCATCCGTAAATATAATTCCAATTTTGCTCTGTTCAAAAATATTCTGATATACTCTTCCAGCAATGAAATTTTTGGAGGGATTATCCTCAAAATCCCTTGTTTTCACATCAAGCACTGCAATATTCGTATCCTGAATCCTTCCAAAAAGCTTTGTTCCGAAAAGCACGGGAATCTGCTTTCCCTCCGATAACCCAATTTTTCTACTAAAAAATGGAATTAAGGTTGGACCTATGGTTGATCCGAACTTAAAGATATCAGAACCTTCTAAAAAAAATCCCCTTTTTTCAGGAAAAAAGAGGGGAAATCTGCTCACATTTATTCTTCTATCATCTACTTCTGTTTCTGCAAAATCTGTATTATAGCTGAAGACACCCACAAGATTTGGGGTAAAATTTTTATACAGATCAAATCCGCCTGTGTATCCATATTCCCTTTCAGGATTAATCGATAAATCCTTTTCAGTATCAAAACTGATATAAGGTTTTATTGTCAGGCCTTTTCCCTGCTTAATATCTTTTATACCTTCCATATTTGCTGCAATCGCCGGATTGTAAAACAAAAGATCATGGCTAAACCCTGATAATCTTATAATCTCCCACTTTCTTGCAATTACCCTCTCCACATTTATTCCCCAGCTGTGAAGCTTTGGATTGAAAAGTAGTGTTTTAAAAGGAATCTTTATCTCTGCACTCCATCCATTTTTAAGAATCTTTGCTTTTCCCTCCCATATTCCATCCCAATTTAATGAATAGGATTTATCATTGGCCAACCCATCGCTTCTTGCACCTTTTGGATTTATAAAAAAGACATAGGCAGTTCTTTTATTTTTAAATGGGTCAATTAATATTTTAATGAGATCATCATTTATGTTAACCTCACCCTTTTCAGATAAATGTTCATCAATTTTTTTATCAAATTCCATTGTGTTAGCAATAATTCTGCTGGCTTCGGAATCATAGCACATTATTCCAAAGTAAATATTTTTATCATCATAAACAATCTTTAATTCTGTCTTTTCAGAAGGTTCTGAATTGGCTTTCGGCTCAACCATCCTGAATTTTGTGTAAGAGAGAGCTTTCTGCCAGGTCGTATCATCAAGTTTACCATCAATACGAGGAGGATTTTTTATTCTTACAGCTTTTATTTCCACAGCTTTTTCTCCGTGGAGTGGAATTAAAATAATTACACTTAAGAATAGTAAAAAAAATCTTTTCTTCATTTTTTACTTAATTACCTGCTTTTAATAATAATGGAGTCCTTAATTTTTTATTCAAGTTTTCAACCTTATAAAAATCATTCTTATTAGGAGTAAAATAAAATGGAAAGATGACACCTCTGTCAAAAAATGTACTCCCTCTTTTTGTCAAAACATCAGGCCTTGTTCCCTTGAAGGCAAAAGGAATTATCCATGTCCTTGTAAAATATGTCAACGGAACAGAAGATTCAATATGAGAGTAAAGTATAAATTGGGGCCTGTATACAGGCCTGATACCAGAGTACTTGTTAAATGCTGCTATTTTATACCATATGGTTGAAATTCCATATCCCTTGGGTTTGTTAACCATTGCAATCCAGGGAAGTTCTGCATCAATAAAGGAGGCAGCACTATCCAGAAGACCTGCTCTCTGAAGGGTTGGGATAATATTTATATTACCATTTCTTGATTTCCAGACATAGTGAGTAACAAGGTTAGAATCCAATAATATCTCTGATGTTCTTAACTGAGATAAAGCACAATCATGCTTTACCTCTGTTACAGTACTGATTCCTATAAAGGGAGTGTTTGAATAAAAATCATAAGTCACATATGCATAAACTTGCTCATTTAATCTACCGTACCTTGTTATTTTGAAGAGCATTTTTCCCTTTGTTATGATTTTTGTAAAATCCGGAGGATTCCATCTATATGTTTGCGACCAGACTTCATCTTCAGCAAGGACTCCCGGATTATATTGAAGTGCTCTTCCTATGCTTTCCTTAAACATAATATTTTTTTCTTTGCCCTTAAGAAGAATCTTTTTTATCTGTCCGGATCTTTTATCAAGATAGACAGTATAAAATCTGTTTGAAATAATAAAACCCTGTCTCTCCAATTTTTTTATTTTAAGTGGTGTTGAGATTTCAGGTTTTTCGGATTTCGGGATTGAGCCATATGTTATAATGTAGGGAACCTTCTGATGAGCTTTTACATTAGCAAAAAAGAATATTTTTGCATTTATTGCCGGAGTGTGAAGATACCAGCTCCCATACCCTCTGACATATTTTGGGGGATTTACTGATTTTAGATCAAATATCTGAAAGGGAATTTCCTTTAATTCCCCATTTTCTCCAATTCTGAAAATTCTAACTTCCTTTTTCAGTTCACTTTCATCGTGTGGAGCAAGAAGTTCAGAAGGAATAACACTTAAAGAGACAGTAAAAGGCTCATTTACTCTGTCAAGCCCTGCCTCCTCAGAAAGTGAAAAAGATTCATAATCAACTGTCCAATCTGGCATCCCTCCCTTTGCGGGAGTTAATCCCGTGAAAACTCTCTTCTCCTCTGCTTTTCTACCATTCTTGGTCCTATATTTCACAGAAACTTCAACTTTTACTTTCTCTCTATTGTGCCATAAAGATCTAATGAGAATAACTATATTCCTTAAATCCTTTCCCTCTTTTACAAGAGATTTTTTTCTCCTGTGAGTATAAACCTGAGCTTCTCCGTTAACAAAGATATAGTATGCTCCGCTTGTGAACTCTCTTCCGTTTATTTTTATTGTATCAACATAAGCATTATAAGCACCTTTAAGATCTCCAAAGGGTACAGCAATTTCATAGACAGGTCTTTCTCCCGTTGGGGAGAAGAAAGAAAGTTTTTTAAGTGTTTTTGGATTAAATCTTATATTATCAGGTTGGAAGAGATTTCCCACAAAAACTCCTTTTTGTGTTCTGTTTATGACATTTAAAGAAGCAAAAGACAGGGTGATAAGAAGAACAAGAATGTAGAAACCTATTAGAATCTTTTTCATCTTTTACCTCCTTGAAGATAAACCAAAGGATATGCTTCAGAATCCTCCAGAGGAGGGTAGAATAGCTCAACTTGTAAAGGATTTCTTAAAAGCATGTCTGTTTTTTCTATCTTCTCCTTTGCTATCTCAAGATTATTATATTTTAAAATCAAAAGAGCATATTTACCGGTAAAAACATCTCCTTTTCTTAAAAAAATGGATTTGTTAGAGAGAGGATATCCCACTCCTCTCATATGAGCTATCTTCTGATTGTTTAAAATTATGTAATTAAAGAAGTTGTACATTCCTTCACTTTTTGGATTATAGGAAAAGCTTTTGGTATCCAATAGAATCTTTGTAATCAATACTTTCTTTTTTCTGTTAACAAAAGCTACCCATCTTGAATTTTCGTTAAGAGAAAGAATTATACCCCCTATTTCTCTTTTTTCAGTTAAATCAATGGATTGGATCTTTCCTGGAATATCTCTCCAGAGTAATTCATCAAAATCACTAAGATTCAAACCAAGATAATCAATTGGAATATAATTAACAAATCCCTCCTTTTTAATGATTCTATTTTCTTTTTCGATTAAATAAGGTTTTTCGTAAAAGAATTTGTAGGTTGAGCTGTAAGCTTCTGATTTATCCTTAAATTTTAGTAAACCTATGTTATTTATCTTTTCACTTTTGAAAAATGAATTTTCAACTCTGCTAAAATTTTCTCTGTTTTTTATCTTAAATTTTGTCCCATTCTTTAGAATGATTTTATCTAAAGCACCATCTTCTGAAAACAAACAATCAAAGTTTTTTGTTTTTATACTTTTTTTATTGATTTGAAAATTGTTAATTTCTACTCTCTTATTAAAAACTCCTTTACCATAGTATAGAACAAAGACTCTTTTTTCAAAAGATTCAATATCTACCGGAAACACAATTTTTAAATTAACATATTCTGAATTATTATTTTTTTTGAAATTAATAAGTTTAAAGGGGACCTGTACAAACTTACCATTCTCATAATCATGTCCTAAACGGTAGTAGGTAACAAGTCTTAAATTTGAAGGGGAAACAAGATCTTTCCTTTTTAATGATAAAGAAATTTCAACAGGCTCTTTTCTTCTTTTCATCCCAGCCTTTTCAGATACAATTATTGAAACATATCTATAGTTGTTTTTAGCAAAATTAGTTCCCCATGGAGCTTTATTTGATCTTAAGGTTAGTGTTTGAGTTTTTCCATCTTTAGTGATTCCTATAACCTTCAAAACAAGCTTTTCCCCCTTTTCCCATGTTAATGGAATATCCATCATAAAACCATTATCATTATCTATTTTATTGTTGTAAACTTCGGTATTCCTTATTCCTTCTAATTTTCCATAGGATGTGAAAGAGAGAAGATAATAAAGTGAATCCATTAACCTGTAATTTTTTATATGCCTTCCGTTCACTATAACTTTTTCTATTTTAAATGGTTTATACTGTTTAGGGAAAAATGCTGCCCTGATACGAAAGTAAGGGAAAACATAAATGGGTCTTCCGAAAGGAATAAAACCTCTGTAAAACAAAGTTCCTTGAGCCCTTTTAAAAGGAGTTTTTTGAGAAACTTTAAGAGATATTTTTTCCCCCGACATGGTTGTGCCAATAACTTTAACAACAGCTTTTTTATCAGGTCTCCAGTTTGAATAAAATATTATGGACAATGGAACATTGCCGAAAGCTTTTTTCAAAAGATTATGCTGACCGTTGTTCAGAACTCTATATTTTTTAATCTCCTTTCCATTGAAGAAAACATGATTAACAACAAAAGGTTTGAACTGATCTTCTCTGAACTTTGCCTCAATATCATAGAAAAAGAATGATATGGATTTGAAGTCGTAAAATTTAATTTCTTTCTTTTTCTTCATCCTTTCGATCTTATGATAATAGGGGAGAGGATACTGGTTGTAAATAGTTTTCCCCCCATCGTTATTTTCAGGATAAACAGTGATGCCCAAGCCCAAAAAGGATAAAAGGATGATAAAAACTTTTACTTTTCTTAAGAACATAGAGTTACCTCCTTAAGTTTAAGAGAACAATTATACCAAATAAATTCAGGAAAAATAAGCCTCCGAGATGCGTCAAAAATAATCTTACCTTATCCTCTCAACATCAATAACTTCTTTGATTTTACCAATGGATTTTATAATTTTTCTTAATTGAAATATATCATTTACATAAAATTCTATGATGATGACTGCATTGCCGGTATTATCTGATTTTGAGTTTAATTTCACAATATTTATTTTTTCATTGTGGAATACACTTGAGATTTTAAATAAAACCCCGAAAACATCGGCAGAAATTATTTTTACTTTTACTATGAACTTTTCATTATAATCTTTGTCCCAGTCAACTTCTATTATTCTTGAAGGATGAAGAATCTCATTTTTTAATAACCTGCAACTTTGGGAATGAACTCTTATAACATTATCCTTTGTAAGATAGCCTATTATAGGCTCTCCTTTTATTGAGTTACAACACCCGCCTAAAAAAACCAGCTTATTGTCAGGATATATTTTAATTCTTTTATTACTATCTTCTGATTTTTTCAAACTTCCCAGAACAGGAAAGCTGAAACCCTTTTTCTTCTTTTTCTTCTCAGGGAAAAGATCGTAAAAAAATTGTTCATTTATTTTTATAGCTCCTGTTGAAACTTTTCGGTAAAAATCTTCAATATTAATAATCCCCCTATTTTTTAAAAAATCTGATCCTTTAAGCTTTTTAATAAAATCACCCAGGTTTATATCTGTTTTTTTTAAAAATATTTCAATAAGCTTTTTCCCTATCTCAACTCTTTCTTCATCTTTAATTTTATTCAGATAATCTCTTATATGAACTCTTGCTTTATGGCTCTTTACAAAGTGGAGCCATTCTTTTTTAGGGTGTGCTTCAGGATCTGTCTCTATTTTTACATAATCCCAGTCATTTAATACTCTATTTGCTTTAACAATGGAATTATTTACAAGAGCTCTTTTAAAGTGATGCCCTAATTTGCTGTGTATCAGATAAGCAAAATCGAGAACAGTAAAATCCTTTGGTATTGTTATAAAATCTCCCTTCGGAGTTATAACCGTAATAAACTCTTGCTTGAGCTCATCTTTTAACTTATTAACAACCTCCTTTGTGGGACCTGATTCAATTGCATCTCTTAAATAAAGTATTAATCTTTTGATGTTTTCATCGTCCACTTTACCATCTTTATAATAATAGTGAGCTGCAATTCCCTTTTCTGCAATACTATCCATTTCCTTGGACCTGATCTGGATTTCAATTGATCTTCCCTGTTCTATAACTGTGATATGAATTGCTCTGTAATTATTAGGTTTGGGATTGGATATAAAATCTCTATACCTGGTAGGAATATGAACCCAATATTTCTTAATTATTGTGGCTACTTCCGAACACTCCTTTTCAGTTTCTGTTATAATCCTTAATGCTAAAAGATCAAAGATTTCATCTATCGTAACAC
>JALXDT010000035.1 GCA_027070475.1 Candidatus Aminicenantota bacterium
TTTTTTGAAAAAAAAGACTGAATACCGATTATTACACTGGTTATAATAAGAAATATGGCAAAAAAAAACCGAAGATTTTAAATATTTTTCTTATTTTCATTATTTGTTTTTAACTGATTCCCAGTCCTTTAAAAATCTTTCAATTCCAATATCTGTTAGAGGGTGTTTCATCAGTTTTTCGAGAACTGGAAACGGTATTGTTGCTATATCAGCTCCCATCATTGCTGCTTCAACAAAATGGAGCGGATGTCTTACAGAAGCAACGATTATCTGAGTCTCAATCAGATAGTTATCAAAAATTGTTACTATCTGACTTACCATTTCCATCCCTGGAGTACTTATATCATCTAATCTTCCCACAAATGGGCTTACATAGGTGGCTCCCGCTTTTGCTGCAAGAAGTGCCTGAGAGGGAGAAAAGATAAGTGTTACATTTGTTTTTATGTTTTTCCTATTTAATTCTTTTACAGCTTTCAAGCCTTCGAAAGTTGCGGGTATCTTTATTACAATGTGTTCGCTAATTGATGCCAGGGATTCAGCCTCTTTTATCATTCCCTTACTGTCAAGGGACACAACTTCGGCCGAAACTGGTCCCTGAACTATATTGCAAATTTCTTTCAAAGCTGCTCTGTAATCTTTAAACCCTTCTTTTGAAATAAGTGTGGGATTTGTTGTTACACCATCAACAATTCCGTATTCAACACCTTTTTTTATATCATCAATTTTTGCGGTATCCAAAAAAATCTTCATTCTATCCTCCTTTTAAAGCTTACATATAGTTTTTTGTTAAAAACAGTATCAAACTGATTAAACTTAGGGAATATTTTATCAATCACAGGATAAAAGTCAAGTTCTTTATTATCATCAATATTTAACTTATAATTAATTTTCTCTCTTTTCTTTCCATTACAAAATATTTCAATTGTAAAAAATTCGGGAAATACTTCTTTTTTTATAAAGATAGGATTAATTATGATTTGATTATCTTTTAATAAAATTGAAAAAAATAATCTGTTTTTGTACTGTAAGAAATCTATTTTGATTCTTTCCTTTTCTTCAAAAGTTCTTTTTATGGTGGTACAGTGTAAGTGAATAGACTTGAATCTTCTGTTATTGTTAAATGGTAGATAGGGGATACATTTTTTTAATGAAATGGATTGCCCATCAATAATTACTTTAAAGTTTTCTATTTTCCCCTCTTTTAAGAAAGCTTTGCAGCATACAAAGAAAATCATATTCTTACTTTTATGATTTCTGACTTTTCGCTTTTATTCCCGCTTTTGTCAATTGCTATTATGTAAAAGTAATAAACTTTTCTTTTCCCTTCTGTTGTTTTAAATATGAATTTATTTTCTTTTATTAGTTTTTTATTGTTTAAACTTTTGAAATTTTCTCTATCTGTGCTTACGAAAATTTCATATCCATCAATATCAATATCTTCAACTTTATCCCATTGAAGAATTATAAAACCTTCAGGAGAAACAAGAAATTTTATATTTTTTACACCACACAAAATAATTAAAAAATCAGCATATAATCAACATTTAAGGCTCTTGTGCTAAAATAAGCGACAAAAATTCCAAAGGAAAAATAATGGCACATAAGAAAGGTCAGGGTAGTACCCAGAATAATAGAGACTCAGCAGGAAGAAGACTAGGCGTAAAGAAATTTGGTGGAGAGTTCGTAAGAGCTGGTAACATTATTATTAGACAAAGAGGTACAAAAGTTCATGTTGGTGAAAATGTAGGAATCGGTAAAGATCATACAATTTTTGCACTAATAGACGGTCATGTAAAATTTCAAAAAAAAGATAAAAAAAGAAATAAAGTTTCTGTTATTCCAGCAGCTTAATTTCAACAAAAATAGGTAGATTTAATCTACCTATTTAGCACTCTTCTTGAGAGATTGCATACATTTTGTCACATCAGATATTACTTTTGCTTTTTCTATACATGGAATAGATAATTCAATATCTTTGATCCCTTGATCTATTTGAGAAACTATCTTCTTCTTTTTATTTTCATTCCAAACAAAATCATCATCATCTTTAATATTTTTATGAGTATCTTCCATTCCTAGTTTTTTGGCTAATGCCATAGATTTTTTTTCACAATTTTTTAAATCTTTTTTATTATTAGCACTATTCAAACAAACTCTATTAGCTTTTAAAATTTCAAGAATTTTTGGCATTTGCTCTTTCTGTTTTATCAACATATTTTTACCCATTTTTGAATTATCCATAGCTTTAGACATTAGCTCTTTTTGCTCTTCTTTACTCATCTTTGGATTCTCTTTTATTTTCTTCTGAACACTTTCCATAATAGCACTAAACTCTTTCATCTGAGATGCCTTATCTGATGCTACATCTGCAAATAGTATAGTTGATAAAAAGAGGATTGAAAGAACAGCTAGTTTACTTAAATATTTATTCATATTACACCTTTATTTTAAATATACCCCATTATATACTAATATAGTA
>JALXDT010000036.1 GCA_027070475.1 Candidatus Aminicenantota bacterium
TATTGATATTTATTCAATACTTTTGAAAAAAGATAAAGTTTTAATAATTTTCAAATATTATGTTAATGCCTTGTGGATAGGAGAGGTCAAAAAATTTATAGAGGATAATCTTAAAGAAGATTTGAAAAGGATCTTTTCAATAGAATTGGATTTTGACTTTTCCTTTTTAATTAATATTTGTGATAAAGAGGATATTTCAGATTGTGAGACAATATTTGGAATGACTCCTGAACAATTAAAAACAAAAAGTATGTTTGAAAAGGAGAGAATTAAGAGAGCAAAGGAATTTTTCGGAGTGTAAGATGAGAAAAATAGTTTTTGCAAACAGAAAGGGAGGTTGTGGAAAAACTACTGTTACTATTAATATAGGCGCAGCGCTTGCGGATTTAGGAAAAAAGGTTTTGGTTGTGGACCTTGATTCTCAAGCGCATGCAACATACTATTTAGGGGAAAATCCTTATACAAAAAAAGGAAATCTTTTTGAATTCTACTCTCTATTAATAAAGAGGGAAGATATAAATTATGATAATTTTATAAAAAAAACATTGTTTAAAAATATTTATTTAATTCCATCATCCTCATTTTTAAATGATTTGGATTTAAATAAGATTAAAGGGGTTGAAACTAAAATCAAAGAGCTTGTAGATTCTTTAAAGGAGAAGTTTGACTTTATACTTTTTGATACATCCCCCTCGATGGATATTATGACAAAGAGCGGATTAATAGCAGCTGATGAAATTATGATTCCTGTTGAAATGCATCCTCTGTCAGTAAAAGGTTTAGCTCAATTGGTAAGAGAAATATATAAAATAAATAAAGAGTATAATAAGGAAATAATTATTTCGGGGATAATACCCACACTGTTTAACCAGAGGACAAGGGTTTACAATGCAGTTTTAGAGGAGTTAAAGAAAATTTTCCCTGAAGAAATAATATTTTTTGGGGTTAGACATGATATAAAACTTGCTGAAGCTCCTGACCACCAGAAACCTATTATCTATTATGCACCTATCTCCAGAGCAGCATTTGACTTTAAAGTGATTGCCAAAAGAATTTTAAGATTAAAGTCAAAGATTAATGGTAAAGGGAATAAAAGGTCAGAGGAGAATGAGAAATGAGTAAAAAAAAGGAACTTGTGGGGATTAAGATAGATGATCTTTTAAAAAAAACATTTGCTGAGGATGATAATCTGAATGAACAAAAAAAAGTGGCTTCTGATTTAAACAAAGAAATAAAGCGATTGAAAAATGAACTTAAAAGTTGTAACAAGAAAATAAAAGCATTTGATTTTATTGAAAAAGATGATAAGGAACTCTTTAAAAAGGGACTTGAATATGATGAAAAGGGAGATCTTCCGATGGCGGCATTTTATTATATTTTAGCTATAAAAAAGAATAAAAAAAACATAAAAGCTCTTATAAACCTTGCAATAATATATTATGAGTTTGATATGGAAAAGAGAGCTGAGGAACTTTTTAAAAAAATCTTGGAGATTGATCCTGAAAATGAGATCGCAAGAGAAAATTTAAGAATTTTAACGGAGGAGGGATAATGATAGTTGGAATAGACCTTGGCACAACAAACTCACTTTCCTCCTATTTTAATGAAGATGAAGGAAGAGCAGAGGTTATAATAAATGAAAAGGGGAAGAGACTTACTCCCTCAATAGTTTATTTCAGAAATTTAAATGAAGTGGTTGTTGGAGAAGCTGCATTAATTAACAGTGCTCTTGAAGAGGAGAGAACAGTTGAAAACATAAAAAGAAAAATGGGTGAGGATTATAGGGTAAGGGTTCTTGAAAGAGAGTTTAGTCCGTCTGAAATATCCTCATTAATTTTAAAAAAGATTAAAAAATATTCAGAGGAATATCTTTCCGATAAAATTGAAAATGCAGTTATAACAGTTCCCGCTTATTTTACTCACAGACAGAGAGCTGCAACAAAGAGAGCAGGGGAAATAGCAGGTTTTAATGAGATTAGAATAATAAATGAACCAACAGCTGCTCTTTTAGCATACAATTTTTTAAAAAAAGAGAATAATAACAAGGAACATACTGTTGTTATAGATATTGGTGGAGGAACTTTTGATATAACAATAATGGAGAATGATAATGGTGTGCAAAATGTTTTAGCAATAGGGGGGGATACTCATATAGGAGGGATAGATTTTGATGAAAAAATAAGAGAGAGATTGATAGAGCTTTTTTTGAGCGAGAATAAATTTGATCTGAGAAATGATCCTATTGCTATGAATCAACTGCTTATTTCGTCAAGAAAGGCAAAGGAAGACCTTTCATCTTTAAATAGCACAAATATTGTTATACCTTATATAGCAATTACAAAAAATGGTCCCCTTCATCTTAGATATGAACTTACTATTAATGAGTTTAAAAAAATTTCCGAAGGTATCGTAAAAAAAATACTACATATAATAGAAAATACTTTAATAGATAATAAAATAGATTTTGATATTATA
>JALXDT010000037.1 GCA_027070475.1 Candidatus Aminicenantota bacterium
GTATCTGTATTTTTTCTTTTTCTTCCTCTCTTTTTATATTTAATTTTCTTTTGTTTTTCAATTAAATTATTAATATCTTCTCTGCTAAGATTGAAAAAATGTGCAATTCTCACCACAGCATCTTTTTTAGGAAGGGATGCTCCTCTGACCCATCTGTAGACCTTTGTGGGATGAATGTCTAAGAGTTCAGCCAGTCTTTGACGGGTAATATTTTTTATTTTTAAAGCATCAGAAATGAATTCAGCAAAACTATTATACTTATTCAAATTAGAGAATTCGTCCATTGAAAGCCTCCATTGGGATTGTTTAAATTAAATGCTGGGGGCGGGACTCGAACCCGCACAGGCTCTAAGCCCGAGGGATTTTAAGTCCCTTGCGTCTACCAATTCCGCCACCCCGGCAATAACTAACAATTTATATCAAAAAAAAGAGTTTTTTTCAAGTAAATGTAGCATAAAAAATGGAATATTCCTCCTGTTTTAGTTTTATATAACTACTAAGAAAAAGCATCAATGCTAAGATTATTAGCTAAAAAGGGAAAAAGGCTTCCGAACTCTTGCATAATTTTGGTCTTTCTGTCATAATTTTTAATGAAAATTCAGTGGCAGCTTCTGGTTTTTGGTTTTGCCTTCGCTTTTTTAATTGAGAGCCTTGTCTATCTTTTATTTCCTCATTTTTTAAAAGAAGCCGCTAAATTCATATCATCTGCTGAGACTAAAATAATAAGATATATCGGTATGGTTGGATTTTTTATTGCTATTATATTGTTAATTATATTTAAGGTGGTGCGATGATAGAGATTGATGGAAATAGTCTCAATCTGGAGTTTTTAAGAAGAGTTGTTTTTGAGGATGAAAAGGTAAAATTAAAGGAAACACAAAAAGAGTTTATTAAAAAATCAAGAGCTCTTGTTGAAAAGATAGCTTCCGGAGATAAACCAGTTTATGGTATAAATACAGGTTTCGGATATCTGGCAGCTAAAAAAATCCCCAAAGAAAAAGTCGAGCAGCTTCAATACAATCTTATAAGAAGTCATACTACTGCTGTCGGAAAGCCTTCCCCAAGAGAAGTTGTAAGGGCAATGATTTTATTAAGAGCCAATGTTCTTGCAAAAGGTTATTCGGGAGTAAGAGTTGAGTTAATTGAAAAGGTTATTGAAATTTTAAATAAAAAGATTCATCCTGTGATCCCCGAGCAGGGCTCTGTTGGTGCAAGCGGTGACCTTGCTCCCCTTGCTCATTTGGCTCTTGCCCTTATAGGAGAGGGAGATGTTGAATATGAAGGAAAGGTCCAGAGGGCTGAAGATGTTTTCAAAAAACTTGGTATAGAACCGGCTGATTTGAAAGCAAAAGAGGGGCTTTCTCTGATTAATGGAACCCAATATATGAGCTCTGTTGCAGCTGTTATCCTTTTAAAAGCAAAAGAGCTTTTTAAGGCAGCCGATTTAGCCCTCGCTTTAACCTTTGATGCTCTTATGGGAAAACTTTCTCCGTTTGATGAAAAAATTTATGAGGTAAGAAAGCATCCTGAAGTTGATAAAGTGATGAAAAATATAAGAGAGCTCATAATACCTTCTCCCTTTTTAAATTCAAAGAATAGAATTGATAAGGTTCAGGATGCTTACTCTGTAAGATGCTCCCCTCAGGTTCATGGAGCTGTAAGATTGGCAGGTAAAAGATTGGAAGAAACACTTTTAATTGAAATGAATTCTGCAACCGATAATCCTCTTGTTTTTCCTGATGAGGAAGAGGTTTTAAGCAATGGAAACTTTCACGGAGAACCAATTGCCCTTACGATAGATCATTTCTCCAATGCCCTTGTGGAACTTGGCAATATTTCAGAAAGAAGGATAGAGAGACTGGTCAATCCATCTCTTAACCATAATTTACCTGCTTTTCTTGTAAAGGAGAGCGGTTTAAATTCCGGCTTTATGATAGCCCATGTTGTAGCGGCAGCATTAAGTGCTGAAAATATGAGTCTTGCCCATCCTCCATCTTCAATAAATATTCCTACATCTGCAGGGCAGGAGGATCATGTAAGTATGGGGGCAAATTCTGCAAACAGGCTTAAAAGAATTTTTGAGAATACAAAAAGGATTATTGCAATAGAATTGATTGCATCAGCTCAAGCCATGGAACTTAGGGGAGAAAAAACCTCTCCTCCCCTTGAGAAGATGATAAAACTTTTGAGGGAAGATGTCAGTTTTATAAAAGAGGATCATCGCTTGGATCAATTCATAGAAAAGGTTGCTGAAAAACTTGATAATAATTATTATCTTAATAATTTACCAATAAAATTATATTGATAAGGAGGTTTAAAATGGAATACAAACCTATCACCCCTCCCACAGGGACAAAAATAAGTGCAAAGAGCTGGCTTACAGAAGCTCCTATGAGGATGATTATGCACAATGTTTCTCCCGATGTTGCGGAAAAGCCCGAAGAATTGATTGTTTACGGA
>JALXDT010000038.1 GCA_027070475.1 Candidatus Aminicenantota bacterium
GAAAAGAACTCTTTTTATCATAAGCTTATTATTTTTGGTATTAACCTTTACTTCTTCCAGCTTAAAAGCTACGGAGCTTGCAATTCACGGCGGTTTGGAAAATGGGGGGCAACAATTTTACGGATTGTATGCAAACTGGGGATTTCTTCCCTTCATAAGCTCAGAGGGAGAATATAATTATAATTTGGATACTAAAAACAAACTTTTTTCAGTAGGACTTTCCGCAAGATTAAAATTTTCCTTTTTCTCACCATTTGTAAGAGGTGGCATAGGATTAAGAGAAGAGGAGTTTTCGTATTCCGGAATACATCTCTTTTACTATTTGGGAGGAGGCTTGAAATTCTATCTTGCTCCAATTATGGGATTAAAAGGTGGCATTACTCTTTTTAATGAGAAGGCTCTTTCCTACTATAGAGTTTACGGCGGAGTTTTTATTGAGTTTTAATTATCTCAAGTAACCAGGAGGAACACCTGCTCTACGAGCTTTTTCTTTAAAGTCTTCAAGCTCTTTTTTTAGTTTCTTTAAATCTTCATTAGCTTTTGCTACCTCTTTTTCTTTTTTACTGATTTTATTTGGTAAAGCAAATTTTTCATTGGGATTATTGGTTATTTTGAATCTAAAAACCAGAGTATCAAGTTCTTTCTTCTTTTGATTAAATAAATCCTCAGCTACTTTTACCTTGTGAACTAATTCTTTATACTTTTTACTCCACCACTCATAAACATTGTAAGGAGAATCACCTTCTCTTTCCTCAATGGCACTGGATTGAGTGATATTTACGGAATTTCCTGTATTAGATGATATTATATATCCATACCCTTTTACTTTTTTAATCTTCCCAAGAGTTCTGTTTGTAATTACAGGAACATGTTTTTTTATCTTTTTTCTTCTCTCCCTCTCTTTTTTAGCTACTTCAGCAAGACTTTGAGAGTTAGCAAAAGAAATTAAGAGAGATATTACAATGAAAAAAGACAAGAATCTTTTCATTTTTTTATTTAACTTATTTCAAAAGAGCCCAGTAATTTCCTTTATAAAGAGGATTTTTTAAATGAAGAATTTTAGCAATTGAATACCTATCATTGGAAATCACTATTATCCCATTCCCAAGGTAAATTTTATTCCCAACAGAGGGTTCTACTTGAAAAAAGATTATTGGAGTACCTCTGTGAAGACCGACTTTGCTCCCTGATTTTAGAAGAATTTTCATCCCTTCTGTTCCTTCATTTACATCATTTTCTATATACACGATTTCACCCTTAGCTTTAAAATTCTTATCCGACAGATTTCTTATCTCATTTACTGTTTTACCTCTATATGGTTCGTGTTCTTTATATGGTATAAGAAAAGAACCTAAAGTTAAATCAGCGCATAGATTAACAACTTTCACCTTTTTATAATTTTTTTCATTCCCAACCACCATAACTCTTCCGACTTTTCTAATTATTCCTTTAACTCTAACTCCTTCCCTATTATAAACAGGTTTAACCACCTCAAAAAGATCCCCTTTTTCAATGTCCTTTTTGTTAAGTTTAGCTATAAGAATCTCATTTATACTGAAATTATTTCTTACAAGTTCATTTTCCTCTGATCCTATAATTTTCCCTATGTGTTTAAGATCATCAAGATAAATTCCGCAATAATCATCCTCTCCAACAATAAGAGGAAGATCCTGGACATAAGTTTTCTTTATTTCTGTAAGCTGTTGTTGACTGAACAATAAACCTGTAAAAACTATTAATAAAAACAATAAAAAAATATTTTTCCTCATTATTTCCTCCTTTTGATCTTTTTTAAATAATTCTTAGATAATTTCGCAACTTCTGTGAAAGGATAAGATTTTACAACTTTATTAAAGTAAAATTTGGCTGTTCTATATTTCTTTTGATTATAATAAATTAAGCCTATCTTAAAATAGGCATCCGGAACCTTATTGGAAGTCGGGTACTCTTTATAAACTTTGCGAAAGTATTGTTTGGCAAGCTGGATTTTATTCTGTTTCAGATATGATTCTCCTATCCAATAAAGGGAATTATCTGAAAGAGAGTTGTCAGGAAATTTCTTTAAAAATAGAGAAAAAGTCTCTATCGCTTGGGAATATTTTTTTTGATTGTAAAAATTTAAACCTTTCGAATAGAGTGAATAGGGGTCATTTTCTTCCTTTATCTTATTATTTTCTTTTAGCTTATCTATTTGTTGTTTTAATTCCTCACTCTTTTTCTCAAGAGCTACTATTTTTTTCTCTTGATCCTCTGTTTTGTTTTTTAATTCATAAACCTGTTCCTGAAGAGAATTAAAATTTCTTTCCAGGACCTCAATTTTTTTGTTAACACACCCTGAAGCTAATAAACTCAACACCAAAATTAATATTAATTTATTTTTCATTTTTTTTATTTTATAAAAAAAATAATAAAATATCAAATTTCCTCATAATTCACTTATTCTAATATTTT
>JALXDT010000039.1 GCA_027070475.1 Candidatus Aminicenantota bacterium
ATGTTGAAACAAACAAACACCTTGCCGAATTGCAGGACAAAAAGGATGAATTCTTTGCCTCGCTTGAAAGGTTGAAAGTTCCTAAATGGATTGATTTTTTCAAGCAGGCAAAAGAGCTTACAAATGTAAAAATTCATATCTGCGGGCTTGCAGGTAAGATCTGGGGTGGAGAAAAGTTAGAGGATTTTGTTGATATTGCAGATGATATCGTAGGCATAGGTGAATATATTTCTGCTGCTGAAGAGGCTGATATTAATCTTTTTATCTAACCTTTATTTTAAAGTAAAGCTTTAATTAAAAATTTTTATAAGGAGGAATAATATGTTAAGCAATGAAGAATTAAAAAAATTAAGTGTGGACAAGGTTGTTGATGCAAGGGGAACAGCATGCCCGGGTCCTCTTCTTGCAGCAAAAAGAGCACTTGCAGAAGTACCTGTCGGAGGAGTAATGGAGGTCTTATCTTCCGATGAAGGGACAGCAAAGGATATCCCCAAATGGGCAGCTAAAATGGGACATGAGTTTTTAGGTGTAATTGAAGAGGCTGGATATTGGCGAATATTTATGAAAAAGATGAAATGACTGAAAGAATTGAGGAAACATATTCACCGAAAATCCTCGTTTTTTCCACCAATAGTATTTCGGATCCAGGGATAGATCTTGCAGGGCTTTTGAAGATGCACTATCCTCCTTCTGCTTATACTATAAGTGTCCCATGTTCAAGCGGGATTAATCCTGATTGGATTATCTATGCTCTGGAAAAAGGCTTTGATGGGATATTTATAGCTGCTGATGGTTCTGATTGTCCATACAGAGAAGATTGCTCTGAGTTAACGGCAAAGATAGTTCTGAAAGCTCAGGAAAAGGCCAAAGAGAAAGGAATAGACCCTTCAAGAATAAAAATGGCTGCTGTCTGTTCTGTTTGCGCCGAATCATTTGTAAATCATATGAAGAAGTTTTCAGAGACTCTTATAAAGCTAAAAAATAACAAAGAGTAAACAGGAGGAGAAAATGTTTCATCTTGAATACGATGTGATGGTTGTCGGGGGAGGAATTGCCGGACAGGAAACGGCTTTAAATTTAGCTGATATGGGCTTTAAAGTTATCATTATTGAAAAAGAAGCCTCAATCGGTGGAAAGATGATCCTTCTCAGCAAAGTTTTTCCCACTCTTGATTGTGCAAGCTGCATTGCAACTCCCAAGATGTCTGAAACAATGCGTCATGAGAATATTGAAGTCTTGAGTTATAGCGAAGTTATGAGCATAGAGAGAATTGATAAAAAATTCAAAGTGAAGATACTAAAAAAGCCCAAGTATGTAAGAGAGGATTTATGCACCGGTTGTCAGGAATGTGAAGCAAACTGTCCTGTAAATGTTGAAGACCAATTTAATTTTGGCCTTGTCGGAAGAAGAGCAGCGTACATCCCATTCAGTACGGCAATTCCTAAAACTGCGGTAATAGACATTGAAAATTGTGTGCTCTGCGGGGTATGTGAAAGAGTTTGTCCTGCCAATGCGATTGATTTTACACAAGAACCGGAAACTTATACCCTAAAGGTTAAGGCTGTTGTTTTAGCAACAGGCTTTAATCTCTTTCCCGCAAGGAAAAAACCTCAATATGGTTTCGGCAAATTTCCCAATGTTATGGATGCAATGGAGATGGATAGACTTCTTTCTCCCACGAGACCATACAATGCTGTCGTAAGACCTCTTGATGGTAAAATCCCGGAGAATATAGCATATGTTTTATGCACTGGTTCAAGGGATATTACGGCTGGGAATCCGATATGCTCTCAAATATGCTGCATGTATTCAATAAAGCAAGCGCAGCTTTTGATGGGAGCATTACCACTTGCTGATATAACAATTTACTATATTGATATAAGAGCCTTTGGTAAAGGGTTTGAGGAGTTTTATCAGCAGGCAAAGGATATGGGAGTTCAATTTGTTAAGGGAAAGGTAGCAAAGATTGAAGAAATTAAGGAGACGGGGAATTTGATTGTTAGATATGAAGATATAGAAGGCTCGGGTGGAGTTAAGGAAGCTGAGCATGACCTTGTTGTTCTCTCTGTCGGAATGCTTTCAAACCCTGAAGCTGCAGGGATGTTTAAATTTGAAACTCTTGAGCTTGATGAATTCAATTATGTTAAACAGGTTGATCCCCTTTTGAATCCTGCAAAGACAAATTTAAAGGGAGTTTTTGCTGCTGGAACTGCAACCGGTCCGAAGGATATTCCTGATTCAATTTTATCGGCTGGAGCTGCCTCTGCTGAAGTAGCGGCATACATCAGGAGTATAAAATGAAGAGAAGAATAGGAGTTTACATTTGTCACTGCGGAGGAAATATCTCCGATTATGTTGATGTTAAGAAGGTCAGGGAGGCCGTAAAGGACGAGGAAGGCGTTTTTCTTGCTAAAACCACGGTTTTTGCTTGCTCTGATTCAAGCCAAAAGGAGATAATAGCAGATATTCAGGAAAACAATCTGGATGGAATTGTTGTAGCTTCATGCTCTCCGAAGCTTCACCTTCACACTTTCAGAAGTGTAGCAGAAAGAGCCGGTTTAAATCCCTATGAATATGTTCAGGTAAATATCAGAGAACAGGATTCATGGGCTCATTCTGACAATCCTGAAAAGGCAACGGAAAAGGCAATAAGATTAATAAGAGCTGGAATAAAGAGAGCTATTGAAGCCAAACCTCTGACTCCCAATGAAATACCTGTAATCAATGGAGTTGCTGTAATAGGAGGAGGAGCAGCAGGTATGAGAGCTGCAATTGAACTTTCTGACACAGGGCTTAATGTTTACCTTATAGAAAAGGAGCATTTTTTAGGTGGCAGAATTCCTCAATGGGGAGAGCTCTTTGAAACAAACGAAAGAGGGGAAGTTTTAATAGAAAGGCTTTATAAAGAAATAGTGAAAAGGAATAATATTAAAATTTTTACAGGAGCCGAGGTTGAATCTTTTTCCGGATGTGTCGGTAATTTTGAGCTTGGAGTCAGGATAAAACCCAGATTTGTAAAAAGAGATTTTAATTGTAAAGATTATGAAAAAATTTTAAAAGAGTGTCCTGTTGAAGTGGAAGATGAATTTAACTTTGGGTTAACCAAGAGAAAGGCGATATATAAAAGCTATGAGAAAGCTTTTCCTGAAATTCCTGCCATTGATAAAGAAAATTGCACAAGATGCGGTATATGTGAAAAACTCTGCCCTGAATCTTTTGATTTTAATCAAAAGGAAGAGAAATTAAACCTGAGAGTAGGAGCTGTAATTCTGACCACAGGCTTTTCTCCCTATGAGCCAAAAGAGGGAGAATTTGGTTATGGAAAGTTTAATAGTGTGCTTACGCTTCAGCAATTTAGAAGATTGATGGAATTGAGCAATGGAGAACTTTCTTATAATAGTAAAAAAATAAAAAATATTGCATTTATCTACTGTGTGGGAAGCAGACAAAAGGATGGAGAAAATAAATATTGTTCAAGATACTGCTGTACAGCAGCTATTCATACCTCCCTTCTCTTAAAGGAAAAGTACAATGATATAAAGAGTTATCACCTATTCAGAGATATTAGAACATATGGAAAACAGGAAATTTTGTATAGAGATTCCTGTAAAAACGGAGATATCTATTTAAAATTTGATGAATCAAATCCTCCAATTGTGGAAAAAAATGGAGTGGATGTCTCTGTGAAAATTAAGGATATTCTCACGGATGGGGAAGAAATTGAGATTATTCCTGATCTGGTTGTTCTTGTTACCGGCATGATTCCAAGGGAAAATGGAGGTCTTGAAAAAATATTTAAAGTTCCTGTCGGAAGGGATAAATTTTTCAGTGAAATTCACCCTAAGTTAAGACCAGTGGAAACTGTTATTAATGGAGTTTATATAGCAGGGACAGGACAGGGTCCGAAGAATTTAACGGAAACCATTTTATCATCTCTCTCCTCTGTTGCAAAAGCTTACTCTCTTCTATCAAGCGGAACCTTAAAACTTGAACCTATTGTTGCAATAATAGATGAAGAAAAATGCGAATGGTGCGGAAATTGTGATGAAGTGTGTGTTTATGATGCAATAGAGAAAAAATCTGAAAATGGAAAAGAGGTTGCTGTTATTAATGAGGCTTTGTGCAAAGGCTGTGGTTCATGCGTACCTGTTTGTGAATCCAGGGCAATAGAAATAAAGGGTTATACAAACAAAGAGATTCTCGGGATGATTGATGGAATATTGAAGGAGGTGAACAGATGAGCTGGGATAAAGAAAAAACATTAAAATACATAAAGAAGAAACACAAGGTTTCACAAGAGAAAGTTGAGGAAACAAAGGAATTCATGAAAATAAGAAAAGCAATAGCAAAGGCGCTCTCTGATGGTCCTAAAACAATACCTCAAATAGCTAAAATTATGGGATTACCATTGGCAGATGTTACTTACAATGTTATGACCTGTAGAAAGTATGGTTACATTGAGGAAACAGGAGAAATTTCCGATGATGATTACTATTATTATGAACTTAAAGGGAGGAAGTAATGGAAAGAGTTAATCCTGATTTTTCAGAAAAGATAAAAAAGTATGGAGCTTTTGATATTAGTGCTTGTTATAATTGTGGAAACTGTACTGCAATATGTCCTCTTTCAACTGAAGATAATTCATTTCCGAGAAAAATGGTCAGAGCTACAGTTTTAGGATTGGAAAATAAAATAGCTTCATCCCTTGATCCATGGCTCTGCTACTATTGCGGAGAGTGTTCGGATACCTGCCCAAGAGATGCTGACCCCGGTGGCCTTATGATGGCCCTGAGAAGATATCAGATAAGAAAATTTTCTGTAGGTAGAATCTCGGATCTATTTTATCAGGGGTTTTCATCTTTCTGGGCCTGGTTTGTTTTAACTCTATTGGGAGTATTGGGAATTTTCTTTTTTAAAAATAATCCGGATATGAAAGAGATTAAACCTCTATCTTTTGTAAGTCTAAATGTTTTACATGATGGTGGAATTATCTTATTTGTTTTTCTTCTGGTAGTTAGCTTTCTTCAGCTCCTCCTGATGCTAAAAAGTATAAAGCTTACAAAAAAGGATGGAATCGGTATTAAGGCTTATCTGAACTCATTCCTTGAAGTTTTCTTTAATGAGGTGTTGTCTCAAAATAAATTCAGTAAGTGTGAGAATAAGAAAAGATACACTGCGCATCTTTTACTTTTATGGGGTTTTATCGGACTGTTTTTGGCTACTATTACTGTTATGCTTTTTGATTTCTTTTTCCCTGCAAATGAAGGGATAAGAATAATACCAAAGGTCTTAGGATTAATATCCGGAATTCCCTCACTTTACGGGGTATCATTCTTTTTATGGTATAGGTTGAAAAAGGCGGATAAATATTTCAGATTTAGCCATCATACGGATTGGATTTTCATAATTTTGATATTTTTCGCCATATTATCCGGATACCTTCTTGATATATTAAGATGGTCATCTGCTGTTAAGATTTATTATTTTACCTTTGCCTTTCACCTTATTGTTGTCTTTGAACTGATATTGACTTTCCCTTTCACAAAATTCGCTCATGTAATGTACAGACCTTTTGCTCTGCTCCTTGCTGATATAAAAAAATAAAACAAAAGGGGAGGCAATTTCTTTGCTTCCCCTCAATATTATTTATTCTTTATAATTTTCCAATTATAGAAAATTATTGGTTATTAGAGGTAGGTGTCCTGTAGGAGGCAGAACTATTTAGCTCTGAGCATTGAGCTTTGAACTCTGAGCTAATCACTAAGGAATGTGGCTAACTTCTGGTAATAAATTATTTTTTTTTAATAAAAAAATTACTGATAGCTTAATACTATTGACATTCAGAATTGGCTCAATGCTAACCTTGTCCTCCTGAAGAAAATGGAACACAAAATTTCAATAACATATTCAACGGGTGAACATTGTAATCGTGAATGGGGAATAACCCTAAAGTTTCATCGTAGCTTTATCTCTCTTTATTAAATATTTCTTCTATAGATTCCTCAGGATGAAGGAATGATCCGGGGAAAAAGTATTTTTCTAATTTTTCTTCCGGAAAACCCTCTTTATTTTTTATCTCTTCATACTGTTTTTCTATGTAGCCTCTTATTATAAAGAATATTCCTCTGTCAAAAAAAGAGTGAAAAGTGGTTTGAAGTTCCAAAGCAGTTATCAGAGCAACTGTGCTGTCAAAAATATTTTTTTCCATAATTGTTTTCCATAAAATTCTCTTTGTCAAATATACTGCGTATTGAACCTCACAGAGAGGGAATTTTTCTTTGTATCTTTCCCTACCAACCCCGACGAAATATCTACCTATCTTATTTCTGGAAATATCCTCTTTTAAAAAAGATAACAAATGTTCAATTAACTTTTTGCTCCTGCTTTCCAACTCCCCATCCGTTAATTTATTGTAGGTGGGCATATATTTTGAAGCTCTTGTCTCCTTTACCCATTGTTTTGCCAATGAATCCTTTTTCTCTTCAATAAAATTTATAAGGCGGCGATATACCATTTTCACCTCCTATTAATGAACTCTTATATAAATAATATAGTGCAAAAAAGGGAATTGACAAGTTGTTTTAAATGGATGAAATAATATTTGTAGAGGCGGGCCTATGTGTCCGCCCGAAAACGAATCATAAATATTTCAACAAAACAGGTTTACCCCTACAGTATACATTACACCAACTCACGATTTACGATTCACTATTCACGATTTAACTTAATGCTATAAGCGCAAAGCTAATATGGGGATATCTATTAAAAATGATAAAAAATCAATTATACATCATCTTTAACCAAAAAATTCAATAAATATTCATGTCTTATCCCCTTTATTTCATCCGTAAAAAATTTATCCATTGAAATCACAATCTTTTCGTAATTGTCAGGAATCTTCTCCAAATTTCCAAACTCCCGTTGTAAAGTGTTTTCATCCGATAAAAGATAACATACCTGAATGTATTTAACCTTTCCTTGCTTTTCCGCTACAAAATCCACTTCAAGCTCATTTAATTTACCTACATAGACTTTGTATCCTCTCACTTCAAGTTCATTGAAAACAATATTCTCAATCATCCTGTTAATATCTCTTTCCCTGTACCCAATTCGTCCGTTTCTCAAACCTATATCAGTTAAATATACCTTTTCATAAAACTCTAAGTGTCGTCTTCCCTTTATATCGTATCTTGGAACTTTTTTTATTAAAAATGCATCTTTTATGTTTTTCATATAATTAAGCACCGAATCCACGGAGATTCTAATTCTCTGACTTTTAAAATAGTCAGCTATTCTCTTTGCCGTTGTAATATTCCCTATATTATCAAAAAGGTATCTTACTACTTTATCAAATAACGCGGTATCCCTTATTTTAAATCTTGTTAGTACATCCTTATAAAGAATTGTATCTAAGATTGAGCTCAAATACTGAAATACAGTCTCACCTTCAAAAGGCAAATAATGTATTCCGGGAAGTCCTCCGTATTTCAAAAATTTCTTAAAAGATTCTTCAATATCAATTTCTTCTTTTCCGCTAAATTTCTTACGAAATTCTATAAATTCACTAAAGGTCAAAGGATAAATGGGAATCTCCACATATCTTCCGCTTAAAAGAGTGGCTAATTCTCCTGAAAGAAGACTGGAATTTGAGCCTGCAATTATAATATCTCCGGTATTCTCAGACAAAAAAGATACCACAGCCTTTTCCCATCCATTAATCTCCTGAATCTCATCAATAAATATATATCTCTGACCTGAAATACCCTTAAAGTTTTTCATAACATATTCATATAAGTCTTTGTAATTTCGGATTTCCTCAAATTCCAAAGATTCTTTGTTAATATAAATAATATTTTCCGAAGGCACACCTTTTTCAAGAAGCTTTCCTATTGCAAGTTTAATCATTGAACTTTTTCCTGATCTCCTCATTCCTATGAGAACCTTTATAATAGGCTTATCCATAAAATTAAAGAGCAGTTCCAAATACCTTTTCCTTTCAATCTGTCCTCTAAAAAAACCTTTATTATCTTTCATAGTTTAGATTATACACGAAATATTTTATCATATCAAGTAAAGTTTCGCTTATAATAGAAAGTTTTTAATTGGTTTGTGAAAATGTAATATAAACATTTCAATAAAATATTTATCGGATGTTCCACTACTGTTGTTTGTATTCGATTATAAATATCTGGAAGGGCAATTCATGAATTGCCCCTACAAGATATATTAAACCAATTCACGATTCAGCTCAAAGCTATGAGCCCATGGCTAATCTTGCCCCTACGGTTGTTTTAAAT
>JALXDT010000040.1 GCA_027070475.1 Candidatus Aminicenantota bacterium
CAAAAGAGACTCTGGAAAAAAGTAATCTGAAGTATTTAAGAAAAGGTGATCTTGTTAATTTGGAAAGAGCTATGAAAATAGGAGACAGATTTTCCGGACACATTGTTCAAGGACATGTGGAGGGAGAAGGGATCTTTATTAATAAATTCAGAAGGGGGGATGGTTTCAGGTTTGAATTCATTATCCCTGAAAATTTAAAAAAGTTCATAGTTGAAAAGGGTTCAATTACAATAAATGGAATAAGCCTGACGGTTGCCGATATTTCAGGAGTTAAAATAGGAGTTGAAATTATACCTTTTACCTTAAATAATACTAATTTAAAGTATTTGAAGGCAAGGGACAGGGTTAATATTGAAACAGATATAATTGGAAAATATTTGTATAATTGGTATAATACTGGAAGGAGATAGTAATGAAAATATCTAATGTTGAAGATGTATTGGATGATATAAGAGAGGGTAAACCTGTTATAATTGTGGATGATGAAGATCGTGAAAATGAGGGCGATTTTTATGTTGCAGCTGAAAAGGTAACTCCCGAGATAATTAATTTTATGGCAAAAGAGGGGAGAGGTTTAATCTGTCTTACTTTAACAAACCAGAGAGCAGATGAATTGGAGCTTCCCTTAATGGTGGGTGATAATTCATCAAGATATGGAACAGCTTTTACCGTATCAATTGATTATAAAATCGGTACAACAACAGGAATCTCTGCCTATGACAGAGCAGCAACAATTCTTGCAGCTGTTAATGATGATGTCAGACCCGCGGATTTTGCAAGGCCCGGTCATATCTTTCCATTGAGAGCAAAGGATGGAGGAGTGCTTGTAAGGGCCGGCCAAACAGAGGCCTCGGTTGATCTTTCAAAATTAGCAGGGTTAAAGCCTGCAGGTGTGATTTGTGAAATAATGAATGAGGATGGCTCTATGGCAAGATTACCACAATTGGAGAAGATAGCACAAAAATTTAATATTAAGATTATTAGTGTTGCAAATATAATTAAATATAGATTAAGAAATGAGATTTTAGTTAAAGAGGTCGCGAGAGCAAAACTTCCTACAAAGTATGGTAATTTTGAAATAGCTGTTTTTGTTGATAAAATAAAAGGAAAAGAGAATGTTGCATTGATTTCGGGAGAGATAAGAGAAGATAAACCAACTCTTGTTAGAGTTCATTCAATGTGTCTTACAGGTGATACTTTTGGCTCGAAAAGGTGCGATTGTGGGGACCAACTTCATACAGCTATGAGAAAGATTGCAAAAGAGGGAGGAGTGCTTTTATATCTTCTTGAACACGAGGGAAGAGGAATCGGCCTGACAAACAAAATAAAGGCCTATGCTCTTCAGGACCAGGGGCTTGATACTGTTGATGCAAACATTAAATTAGGTTTTAAAGAGGATTTGAGAGATTATGGAATAGGTGCTATGATATTAAGAAAATTGGGGGTAAGAAAAATGAGACTTTTAACCAATAATCCAAAAAAACTCGTTTCTTTAAAGGGGTATGGGCTGGAAATAGTCGAACAAATACCTATTGAGATTGATCCGAATGAAATAAATTATGATTATCTAAAAACTAAAAAAGAAAAAATGGGGCATAAGTTAAAGAAAATTTAATCATAGGAGTGTATTTATGAAGAGGGTAAAAATTGATAATTTAAAAAAGGAATGTTTGAAAGTAAAGGGAGCAAAAAGGGCTCACTGTCTTAAATCTCTTTTTGAAGAGGGGTTTAGGGGAGTAAAATTTTACAAGCAATTTGAAAATGATAATAATGCTGCTGTAAAGGCGGTTTTAAGAAGGATTTTTAGGGAAATAGGTGGTAACAGTAAAAGTGAGGAAATTTCTGAAGTTGATAAGATAAAGAAGAGTATTGAATCCACAAATAAAAAGGAGAAAAAGATAGAAATTATAAAGGAGGCTCTAAATCAAAATGAGGATACCAGGAAAGAGATTTTATTATTTTGTTTGAATGATCCTTCGTGGGAAATACGGGATTGGGTGTCAAATATTATTGCTGAGGATAAGGGTTTTACCAATGAGGAGATTTATGAGCTTGTTGAAAATCCATTGTGGATAATAAGAAAAGAGGGAATAAAGATTTTAGGAATAAGAAAGGATGAGAAAGTTTTTGAATACAGAGATAATTTCTTAAAAGAAACAAACACTGATATTAAGATTACATACATAGAAGCTGTTGAAAAGGTAGGGGGAAAAAAAGCTCTCTCTGTTGTCTATAAATTCAAAAAGGATGATAACCAGTGGGTAAAAAAGAGAGCTGAAAAGGCGATAAATGAACTTTTGAAAAAAGAGCAGAATATTAAATAGCCAATAGCCTATTGCCTTGAGCATTGAGCTAATTACAAGGAATGTAGTTAATTTCTTGTTATTAATTATTTTCTTTATTTGATTCGTGTTAATTTAAAAAAACAGCGAACCACAATAAAT
>JALXDT010000041.1 GCA_027070475.1 Candidatus Aminicenantota bacterium
TATTCCCGCGACCTCAGTAAGAGGTTTTATGTTTAGATTTAGTTTTCTTTGATTTGGGATGTACACTTTGTAGTAGTATTTTTCTATTTCATCAAACCTTACTATAACTCTTGATAAAAGAACATTCTCTCTTATTTTATTGAAAAATAAATATTCTTTTATATATTTGTTGAACTGTTCAAGAGTGATTCCGTATATTGAAAGCTGTTTTTTGAGATTTTCCAGACCTCCGTAATCTTCTATGAGTTTTTCTTTAAAGTTGCTTATATTTAGTGCCTTACTTGATTTATACTCTTTGCCATATTCTTTTATAACAGCTTTTATGAGAATAATTTTTTTTATTATATCTTCGTCAGTAAAGCTTTTGTCTTTATAAAAAAAATCTCTTCCGATTGAAAGATCGAATACAGTTATATATTCATCTTCGATTTTTGCAAGAGGTCTGTCTATTGTTATTGCATTTAGCATTATGTTTAAAAGCAAAAAGCTAAAAAATATTACCGATCGCAAAATATACATGAAATTTTCTCCTTGCTTTTTTTTCAAGATTCCAGCCAAAATCAATTCTTAATGGGCCGAGTGGAGTTTTATATCTTAAACCTATGCCAACAGCATCATCAAAACTTTTTTTCAGTATGTCGATGGTTTCACTCATAATATTTCCTTTATCATAGAAAAAGGCAACCTTAAGATCCTCTATTGGAAGAGGGGAAGGGATTATAATTTCAAAATTATTCAAAATCTCAGCTTTTCCTCCAAGAGGTGCTCCTGTTTCAGGATCTTTTGGGCCCAATTCATCAATAGCCTCTCCTCTAAAAGAGGAACTTCCGCCAGCAAAAAATCTTTCTACAATAGGAATATTTCCCCATCCTGCTCCCAATCTTACATTATCAAGTATAACAATGTCATTCTTTAAAAGCCAGAGTTTTTGAAATTTCCCGGATAGTTTAATATATTTTGAGGCTGTTCCAAGGAAAGGAAAAGCATAGCTTAAGTTCATAGAATAAAAGTTTCCTTTTGTCGGATTAAAAGGATCATCCCTTCTGTCTCTTGTAAAAGAAAAAGCAATACTGGTTGTCGAAAAAGGAGCATTCTCTCTATCTATTTCAGAGGGAGAAATATTCAAAGATAAAAGTTTTGTATTTACTATTGAAAAATTAAGAGTAAAGAATGATTTAGCCTCCAATTTTTTTATTAAATTCATTGTTAATCCGAGTCTTCTGTATGAATAACTTCTTAAAGATTCCTCTTCGAACCAGGAACTGAAAAATGATTTTAAAAGAAGAGATGTTTTCCAAGGAGTATCAAAACTCAATATTATCCTCTTTTCATTCTTTCCATACTTCATAACGAAAGAGTATGAGTTTGCTTTTCCGAAAATATTATACCTTTGATATTCAAACATTCCCTTTAATCCGACCCTTTCACCCCAACCCAATCCATAACTCAGGTAATCACTCTTTTCAGGATAAGTTTTAACAATTATTATCTTCTTATTATTTGTTTTGTTTAATGTTTTTATCTCTATCTTTTTAAAGACACCAAGACTTTCCAGGGTATTTAATGAGAGTTGTAATTTTCTCCTATCTAAATAATCCCCTTTTTTCAATTTTATACTTTTCCAGAATAGTGATTCATTTATATTTCTATCACCTATCCATAGAATATCTTCCACAGTATATCTTTTCCCTTCCTCTATATCAAAAGTTAAAAAGATATCACCTTTTACTTTTTTTATTATTGTGTCTATAAATACATCATCAAACCCTCTCTTGTAATATTCGGAAAGAATTATTTCCTTCCATCTTTGAATATCTCTGTTATTGTATGGTAAGGGGCCTTTAATACCGGCTTTTTCTCTCAAATACAGAACATTGAAAAAATTCACTCCTTTAAATGAGACCTCTTTTACTACTGTTTGCTCTCCCTCTTTTATTATAATTGTTAAATTAATCTTATTCATGGAGGAAGAGGGTAAGTAGGTTATTTTTGTCTTTTTAAATCCATTGTTCCAATAAAACAGCTGTAATTCATAGATAATGTCCTTGATTACCGAAGCATCAAAATAACCATAATAAAAAAATTCCTTTATATATTTTGAGATTATTCCATGAAGTTTTTTGCTTGAAAAATTTACATTCCCTTTAAAAGAAATTTTACCCAATCTGTATCGTTTGCCTTTATTTACTATATATATGATTTTTAAGAACTCTATACTTTCTTCCTTTTTTATCTCAACTTTTGGGTAAAAAAATCCTTTTTTCCTTAATTCAAAAAGTATTTTATTTTTCCCCTCTTCAATAGCCCAAGGGGGGAAAACAACATTTTCCCACAATGGATAAAATATAGTTTTCTTTATTCTTGCTCCTATAATATTTAAGATAATTCTTTTTTTCTTTTTAATATTAAAAATTATTGTAATATCTTCACCTTTT
>JALXDT010000042.1 GCA_027070475.1 Candidatus Aminicenantota bacterium
GACCATTGCAATACCTTTCTTTAATAACTTAACGCAGGAGGAGATTAATTATGTTAGAGAAAAGCTTAAGGAGGGAATTAAAAAATCAAAAATATAAGACCTCATTTTTTATGAAAAGAACATTCCAGAGAAAAGTATTTTTCATAGTGACCGATATAACATCTGTGCTTTTTGCCACAGTCATCTCATTATACTTGCGTTTTGATTTAAATTTCCCCTATTACTGGAGACCCGAATTTATAAAAATTTTAGGAACATTCGTTCCTATTATGCTTATCATAAACTATCTCCTTGGATTATATAATATTACCTGGAGATATGTTAGTATCACAGATGTTATAAAAAATATTATAGGCGTCACGGTGGCGTTTCTCGTTTTCCTTAGTATAGGTTATTATGAACTTCACCTTAAATTTCCATTACCTGTTTATTTAAATATCTACGTTTTTACACTTTTGATATCCGGTGGGGTACGCTCTATGAAAAGACTTTATCAATACATAATGACCAATTTCTTTTCGAAAAGATATCCCAGAAAACGAGCTTTAATTGTGGGGGCGGGAAATGCCGGTGAGCAAATTGTCAGAGATATGAAAAGACTGAAGGACGCAGTTGCAAAACCTGTGGGTATCATTGACGATGACGAAGATAAAATCGGTACAATGATTCATGGGGTTAAAGTTTTAGGTAACAGAAATTCAATTCCTCACTTGGTAAAGAAGCTCGAAGTTGAAGAAATTGTTATTGCAATTCCATCTGCTCCTGCTAAGGAAATAAGGAAGATCGTTAATATTGCAAAATCTACCGGTGTAAAGGATATAAAAGTCCTTCCAGGTACAAACGAACTTGTAAACGGAAATGTTACCATCAGGGATGTGAGAGAGCTCAGCCTTTATGATCTCCTTGGAAGAGATCCTGTTGAGATATATGAAGATGAGGTCGAAAGTTTTATAAAAGGTAAAAGAGTTTTAATTACAGGAGCTGGAGGCTCAATAGGCTCAGAGATATCCAAGCAAGTTTTAAAGTTCTCACCATCAGAGTTGATTTTACTTGAAGTTGATGAGACGGACCTTTTCAAGCTTGAGAGTCAGCTGAGAAAAGACACTCATGAAGTTATCATATCCTCCGTTGTGGCTGATATTAAAGAAAAGGAAAAGCTCAATAGAATTTTCCAGGAATACCTTCCGGAGATTGTTTTTCACGCTGCCGCATATAAACATGTTCCTATTATGGAAATGCATCCTGAAGAAGCTGTCAAAAACAATATCTTTGGCACAAAAAATCTTGCTGAGCTCTCTGTTAAATATGGTGTCAAGAAGTTTGTAATGATATCCACCGACAAGGCTGTAAATCCTACGAGTATTATGGGGGCGACTAAACGAGTGGCTGAATATATTTGTCAGGTATATAACGGACTGGGCAAAACGGAGTTTATATCTGTTAGATTCGGTAATGTCCTCGGAAGTAGGGGGAGTGTTGTTCCTATTTTCGAAGAGCAGATAAAGAATGGAGGACCAGTAACCGTCACACACCCTGAGATGAAAAGATATTTCATGCTCACTTCAGAGGCAGTCTTACTTGTTTTACAGGCTGGAGCGATGGGGAAAGGTGGAGAAGTCTTTGTGCTTGATATGGGAGAACCGGTGAAAATTATTGACCTTGCACGCTCAATGATTGAGTTAAAAGGACTTAAGCCAGATGTGGATATTCTTATTGAATTTACTGGCCCAAGGCCTGGAGAGAAGCTTTTTGAAGAGCTTTTAACTGCTGAGGAAGGAACAAATTCGACTAAACATAAAAAGATTTATGTTGCAAAGATTTCAGAAATTCCTGAAAAGGACCTTTTAGAAGGAAAGCTAAGAGAGTTGGAGAGGTGTGTAAAAAGTCTTGACAGATTATGTATAATCAAAAACCTCAAAGAATTGGTTCCCACCTATAATCCAACGAATAATCCGTACTGGGATACCAACAAGAATGTGAATTTTTCATCTATAAGTAACGACAATGCATTTTAGAAGTTAGTTTCTGAAACCTGAAGGGGACTTTGAGCATAAGGTTTTCTCCAATATAATCATTTAAGTTTTATTCTAAGTTCCATTCATACTCCTTTCTCACCGATTTATAGCAATCGTTATTATCGAAAACTGGATTCTCGATGGAAATATTTTGCGAAAATATTGGAATTATGATTCCAATGTTTTATAATTTTATTTGGAAATGGATTTGAGGAAATTTAATAGACACTGGGTATTAGGGTTTAAATATCCATATCCCGTAAAGAGGGGCATCTTTAAAGAACTTAAAGAGTCTATAAGTTCACGATTTATCGTTCAGATAATCGGTTTGAGGAGAACAGGGAAAACTGTTCTAATGCTTCAACTGATAAATTCTCTTATTGAGGATGGAGTAGATCCCCTGAAGATACTTTATT
>JALXDT010000043.1 GCA_027070475.1 Candidatus Aminicenantota bacterium
TTTATATAGAACAGTGGATGATCCTAACTTTTTAGATGATATAATGGACACAAATCTTGAGATGAAATTATCTTTTTACAAAGTTCATTTCGGTATTAGGATTTATATGTGATAAAAGCTGTAAATGTTAGAAGATAGTTAAAATAAAGAGTAGAGAAGAGTATGTTAAGTTTGAAAATGAATTTTAATCAAGAAATGCTACCACCAAAGGAAAAACTAAGATAAAAATTAAGGAGTTTTGACAAAAGATTTTAAATAAAATATATTATTACCTATCAAAAAATTCAAGGAGGAAAACATGCTTGAAGTGAGAAAAGATATCTTAGGTTTTGATACAAAGGTTGAAACCTTGGGGGGCAAAAAGAATTATGTTTTCTTTGATAATGCAGCCTCTACTCCTGCTCTTAAGAGTGTATATGAGCAAATGGAAGAGATTATGAAAAATTATTCAAATGTTCACAGGGGGACTGGTTATAAAGCCTTTTATTCAACTGAACTGTTTGATAAAGCAAGAGAATATGTCATGGAATTTTTAGGGGCAGATAAAAATGATACTGCAATTTTTGTAAAAAATACAACAGAAGCTATAAATAAGTTTGCAAGAATATTTAAAGCAAAATACCCGGATTCTAAAATTGTGGTATCAGAAATGGATCATCACTCAAATCTTTTACCGTGGAAAAAGTTTTTTGATATTAGATGGTGGGAAGTTAATGATGATGGTAGGCTTGAACTTGAAAGGTTAGAAGAAATATTAAAAGAGGAAGATGGTGGAGTTAAACTTGTAGCTGTTACAGGTGCTTCCAATGTAACAGGTTTTACAAACCCTGTTCACGAGATAGCTAAACTTGCACATAAGTATGGAGCTTATGTGTTCATAGACGGAGCTCAGCTTGTTCCCCATAGAAAGACTTCAATGACTACCGGGAATCCAGCAGAAAAAATAGACTTTTTAGCTTTTTCAGCCCATAAGATATACTCTCCTTTTGGTTCAGGTGCTCTTTTGGGAGATAAAAAAATACTCTCAGTGAAAGAGCCTCAATGTGTCGGAGGGGGGACTATTAAGTTTGTTGCAAAGGATGAAATTATATGGGCAGATCTTCCTGATAGAGAGGAAGCAGGAACTCCCAATATTCCGGGAGCGATTTCACTTGCTTTGACTTTGAAAAAATTAAATTCCTATGATTTTAAAAAGCTTGAAAAAAGAGAAGAAGAGCTTGCCTCGTATTTTATAAATAAATTTTCAAAGCTTAAAAAGTTTACACTTCTTGGAGATAAGAATAGAACGGAGAAAGATTTTAGTGTCTTTTCCTTTAAATTCGAAGGGGATCTCTCTCCTTTTCTTGTTGCCTCAATTTTATCTTTTGAAGAGGGAATAGGTGTGAGAGCAGGCTGTTTCTGTGCACACCCATACCTTGCAAGGTTAATGAATTTTTCAAAAAAAGATCTTGAAAATGTTAAAAATAAAATTATAAATGATGAAATGGAGAAATTCCCGGGTGCAATTAGAGCCAGTTTAAGTTTTTATAATACAGAGGAGGAAATAGATAGGTTGATAAATGCTTTAGAGAAAATAGAGAGAGGAGAATTTTCCGAGTACTATTACCGCGAGGATGTTCATGCCTTTGTTCCTAAAAATTTTAAGTTTAAAATTCCTGAATTGATTTAAGAAGAGTCTTGACTTTTTTATTTATTTTAAATATATTAAAAAAAGAAGGAGAGAAAAGTGTTAGTTATATGTCCAAGCTGTAAAAAAAGATATAAACTTGATGAAAAAAAACTTAACCCAAAGCCAAAAATAAAATTAAGATGCCCCAATTGTGGGCATATATTTGAGGTTAACAATCCTCTATATAATGAAAAAATAAATGAGGATGATACGACTCAAATAAAGAAAGACAAGAATGCGGAAGAAGGGTTAACCTTACCTGAGGATAAGGTTATTTATCTTTATGTTATTAAAGGTCCCCGTTCAGGTTATAAATACAAAGTTACAAAACCACGGGTAATTGTTGGCAGAGGAAGCCAGGCGGATTTAATAATTCCTGATCTTGAAGTTTCAAGGCAGCACTTTTCTCTGGAGATTTCTGAAAATAAAACAATATTAAGAGATTTAAATAGCACCAATGGAACATATATAGATGGTGAAAGAGTAAGCTCTGTGAAAATTGAAGACAGAACAGAGATACAAATAGGGCAGAGCGCAATCCTATATATGGAATCCACAGGAAGAGATTTTTAAGCATTGAAAATACTTAAACATCTTATATTTTCTCTAGCAGGTGGATTTGTTTTAATACTACTCTCTTTCAATCTTTTATTTTTTTTAAATTTTCCCTATCTCCAATACACTAATTTCAAAATAGATTCAAACATTTTAATTTTGGGAATTATCTTTTTTTTCTTTTATTATATATTGGTTATCTT
>JALXDT010000044.1 GCA_027070475.1 Candidatus Aminicenantota bacterium
GTATGCTCTCTGATAAAGAGTCTTTTCAGGGAATCTTTTTATATCAATTTTAGCAAGTTCTTCAAGATAATCTATTGCCCTTTTATAATAATCAAAAGGGAATTCGTTTTTCTCGCAAACTCTATTAACAAACTCCATAAGAGATACTTCTCCACCATCCTCCATTAAAAGCCAATCCTTTGAGCTTTTTATTATAAATGGAACAGGAAACTTTGTTTTATAGAAAAATCTTGAAAGGGAATCTATTGCTATTATCTCCTCTTTTGAAGATAGGATTGAAACCCTTGATATGCCATCAGATTTAATCCTAAAAATTTTCTTTGAAGAGCCCCCTCTGAATGGTATTTTTATTCCCTTTATCTTATCCCCAAGTCTTGTTTCAATAAAATCAAATATCTTCATATCTTTCTTAACACTCCTGAGACTCTCAACAGTTCCTATATCAGCCCAATAATCATCTGTTTCTATACTGTTTACCTTTTCTCCGTTTTTAATTGCATCTCTGTATACCTCTATAATGCTAAAAAATCCTGATTTATTCTTCATATAATCAAAAAGTTTTCTGTTAATAATATGAATACCTGTAAAAGTTCCCTTCTTTACTTTTTTTAATTTTGATTTTTCAATATCCTTTTCAGAAAAGCCTATTATCTCCTTTTTATCAGGGTCATAAAAAAGAGCTCTTCTGTCTTTCGGATTTTCAAAAATGACCATTGAAGCAATCGAACTTTTTTTTCTATTGTGAATTTTAATAATTTTTTCAAGGTCAAGAAAGGTTAATATGTCTGAATTTATTAACACAAAATTTTCTTCATTTTCAAAAAAAGAAATTGCATTTAAAAGTCCCCCGCCGGTTCCCAATATCTCTTTTTCATGAAAGAATTTCCAGTTAACTCTATCTCTATATCTTTCTTTCAAATAATCTTCAATCAAATCGCCTTTGTGGTGAAGGTTTACTGCAATTTCATTAATACCGGTTTTTAAAAGAATATTAATAACATAATCTATTATTCTTTTATTTCTTTCTAATTTAACAAGTGGTTTCGGAATTTTCTCAGTGATTTTCTTTAACCTTGTGCCAAAACCGGCAGCAAGGATCATTGCTCTCATTTTTTCTTTTTCCCTATCCCCTTCATCAGAGCCGCATAGATAAATTCATCTATATCTCCATCTAAAACCCTCTGAGTATCCCCGACTTCAACTCCTGTCCTATGGTCTTTAATTAATTTAAATGGATGTAATGTGTATGTTCTTATCTGATTTCCCCATGATATATCACTTTTGCTTTGCTCAAGCTTGTTTCTCTCCTCTTCCTTTTTCTCAAGCTCAAGCTCATAAAGTTTTGCTTTAAGGAGTTTCATTGCAATAGCTTTGTTCTTATGCTGAGATCTATCGCTCTGACATGTTGCCACAATACCTGTCGGTATATGTGTTATTCTTACAGCTGAATCAGTTTTGTTAACATGCTGTCCGCCGTGGCCTGAAGCTCTGAAAGTATCTATTCTAAGGTCTTTTTCATTTATCTCAATTTCTATGGAATCATCAGCCTCAGGATAAACAAAGACAGCGACAAATGAGGTGTGTCTTCTTTTGTTTGCATCAAAGGGAGAAATCCTTATCAGACGGTGAATTCCTGTCTCTGTTTTTAAAAATCCATAAGCATACTCTCCATCAACTCTTATCGTGGCACTCTTTATTCCCGCCTCTTCACCGGGTTGAATTTCAACAATCTCAGCCTTAAAATTTTTCCTTTCAGCCCATCTCAAATACATTCTCAATAGCATTTCTGCCCAATCCTGTGACTCTGTTCCTCCTGCTCCCGGATGTATTGTTAGATATGCCGGATTTTTATCCTCTTCGGCTTTAAAAACTGAAAAAAGCTCCGCCTTTTTGTAATCTTCCTCAAATTTTTTATAAATCTTTTGAAATTCCTCTTCAATATCCTCGCCCTCTTCATCAAGTTCAACCAAAAGCTCAACCTCATTGTAAAGTTCTTCAAGTTCTTTGAAAAGATTAATATCCTTTTCTATAAGGCTCTTCTCTTTTGCAAGCTTTATCGATTTTTTTCTATCATTCCATAGCTCAGGGTTTTCAAGCTCTTTTTCTATTTCAGCTAATCTCTCTTTCTTTTTATCAAGCTCAAGGTAAGCGGAGATTCTATCCAATTTTTGTTTGAAATCCTGTAAGACCTTTTGTTTATCCTTGATTTCCATTCTGTATTTTATCTAAAATAGTATGATTGGTAAAGATTCATGAATATCCCCCTATTCTCATTCTCTTTTGTACTATTTAAATATTTTATGATTTTTACTAAAAAAGGATATAAACAAATAAACATTTTATCCTTTCCTTCGTAGTATTTTTATGAAGAAAAAAATCATATTAACTATAACTTTTGTTTTTCTTTTTTCATATTTAATTAATGC
>JALXDT010000045.1 GCA_027070475.1 Candidatus Aminicenantota bacterium
CTCCTTTATAATCCATGAGATAATTTTCTATTTACAGGGTTTCTTTAAGTTTAAGTTGAAAAAGGGTGCTCTTGATACATTATATGAGGTTTTTTTCAATTTCTTTGCCACAATTTTTATAAGTTTAGCCTTTTTTAGTTATTTAAGAAGTTATAATTTCATTAATTATGAAATATCACATAAATTCTTACTTGTGTATTTTATTTTGGGCCTTTTAACTGTTTCTTTTACAGAAAGAGGTTTTAGATATATTTTAAAAGAATCTTACAAAAATCCAAAAAACAGAAGAAAGGGTGTTATTATAGGATTTAATGAAACAGGGAAAAAATTATTGGAAAAGCTTTTAAAATACAAAGATTGGGGAATAGATATAATCGGTTTTATTGATGAAAGGAAATTAGAAGAAGAATTTCTTGGAACAAAGATAATAGGTTCGTATGATAATCTTGAAGATATAATTACCAGCAATGATATTAAAGATGTTTTTATAACAATTCCTCTTAAAGATTATGACCGAATAATGGAATTGATAAGGGTTGCAAATAAAAATTTAGCGGAGATCAAGATAGTACCGGATATAATTCACCTTCTTTCAATAAAAGCAGAACTTCAACATATTGAGGACATTCCAATAATTAATTTAAACGATATCCCTTTAAAGGGCTGGAAAGCTGTTAGCAAAAGAGTATTGGATTTATTCTTTTCTTTTATAGGACTAATTCTTCTATTACCATTTTTTGGGATAATTGCAATATTAATTAAGCTAACATCCGAAGGACCTGTTTTTTATCTTCAAGAAAGAGTTGGTATAGATGGGAAAGTTTTTAAAATAATAAAATTCAGAACAATGATTAAAGATGCAGAAGCTCAAAGAGGACCTGTCTGGTCTCCCACAAGTGATGATCCAAGGATTACAAAGATCGGAAGATTCTTGAGAAAATACAGTATAGATGAATTACCTCAGCTAATAAATGTTTTAAAAGGAGAAATGAGCCTTGTTGGCCCACGTCCTGAAAGACCTGTCTTTGTTGAAAAATTTAAAAGAGAACTTCCCCACTATATGTTAAGACACAAGGTTAAAGCAGGGATGACAGGCTGGGCTCAGGTGCATGGACTAAGAGGAAACACTTCAATAGATGATAGAGTTAAATATGACCTTTATTATATTGAAAACTGGACATTAAAACTTGATATAAAAATTCTCTGGATGACCTTTTTGAGATTGGGTTTTATAGATCCAAATTTATAGGTGAAATATGAAAAGAGTAAAGAAAATGATAGAAAAGTTTGATTATTGGAGTGCGATAGAATACATGGAGAAAGAACTAAATGAAGGAAAAATAAAGGGGGATTATTTTTTAGAACTCGGTCACCTCTATAGGGGAGTGGGGGAAATAAAAAAAGCCAGAGATTATTATAAGAGAGCAATGGAATTGGGTGTAAATGAAGCAGAAGAGTTTGAAAAATTAACAGAAATTTTATTAAGGGGAAAAGAGAAAACGGAGGATAAAAATGAGATTTAGAAACATTGATATTGAAGAATTAATCAAACTAATGAAAGAAAATGGTGTAAGTGAAATCAACCTGAAGGAGGGAAGAGCTTCTATAGAAATTAAGATGGGGGGAAACAACAAGATAATTCAAGCAGTTGAGAGTATAGCAGAGCCTGTTGTAACAGCAACAATACCGAAAAAAGAGGAAAATGCTGCAAAAGAAACTGTAGAGACAAAAGAGGAGAGTAAGAAAGAGGAGAATAAATATTATGAAGTAAAATCCCCGATGGTTGGAACTTTTTATAGAGCTCCTGCACCTGATGCTGACCCTTTTGTTGAAGTAGGAGATAAGGTTAAAGTAGGACAAACTCTTTGTATTGTAGAAGCAATGAAAAACATGAATGAAATAGAAACTGAGGTTGATGGAATAGTGAAAGAAATTTGTGTGGAAAACGCAAAACCTGTTGAATATGGACAGGTACTGTTCAAAATAGAGCCTATAGAATAAGATGATCTCAAAGCTTTTAATTGCCAATAGAGGAGAGATTGCAGTTCGAATAATTAGAGCTGCAAGAGAGCTGGGAATTATCCCTGTGGTGGTTTATTCTGAAGCAGACAAAGACTCTCTTCCTGTAAAAATAGCTGACCAATCAATCTGTATTGGTCCTCCTCCTGCAACAGAAAGCTATCTTTATTACCAGAATATACTTTCAGCTGCAATAACAGTTTCAGCTGATGCAATACATCCGGGTTATGGTTTTCTTGCAGAAAATCCTGCTTTCGCAGAAGCTTGTAGAGCATTAAATATAAAATTTGTTGGACCGAACCCACTTGCAATAAGAAAATTGGGAGATAAAGCCACAGCCAAGAAAATTGTTAAAGAAGCAGGTGTTCCTGTTGTTCCTGGTTCTGACGGTGTTATAAAAACCTATGAAGAAGCCATAGAAATAGCAAAAGATATTGGATTTCCAATTATTATTAAAGCATCAGCTGGAGGTGGGGGAAGAGGAATGAGGATTGTTTACAGAGAAGAGGATCTTGAAAATGCTTTTAATTTTGCTGCAACTGAAGCTCAACAGGCATTTGGAGATTCTAGTGTTTACATAGAAAAATACATTGCAAACCCAAAACACATTGAAATTCAGATATTAGCAGATAAACATGGAAATGTTGTTCATCTTTTCGAAAGAGATTGCTCTGTCCAGAGAAGACACCAGAAACTTATTGAGGAAGCTCCATCTTTTGTCTTAGATGAAGAAACAAGGCAAAAGATGGGAGAAGCTGCCGTAAAAGCTGCAAAGGCAGCCAACTATGATTCTGCCGGAACTGTTGAGTTCCTTTATAATCTTGAGACAAAAGAATTTTATTTTATAGAAATGAATACAAGAATTCAGGTTGAACATCCAATAACCGAAGAGATAACAGGAATAGATTTGATCAAACAGCAAATCAAAATTGCCGAAGGAGAACCTCTGGAGATAAAACAGGAGGATATTAAAAAATACGGGCATTGTATTGAGTGCAGAATAAATGCAGAAGATCCATCAAACAACTTTACTCCAACTCCCGGTAAAATAACACAGTTTATTGTACCGGGGGGACCAGGTGTAAGAATAGATTCAGGAGTTTATCCGGGTTATACAATCCCTCCTTACTATGATTCTATGGTTGCTAAACTAATCGTTTGGGGTAAAAATAGAAAAGAAGCTATAAGCAGGATGAAAAGAGCATTAAGAGAATTTATAGTGGAAGGGATAAAGACCACAATCCCTTTTCATCAAGAGGTATTTAGAAATTCCACTTTTCTTAGTGGTCAATATACAACACATTTTGTTGATAAATTTTTTAACAAATAAGGAGTAGCTATGTCAAAACTGTTTATTAAATGCCCAAGGTGTAAAACAACTCATTTTATCTCCTTTTTAAAGCACTCTGCATATGTTTGCTCAAAATGCGGATATCATTTCAGGCTTGATGCCCCCACAAGAATAAAGATGCTGTGTGACAAAGGAAGTTTTAGCGAATTTGATAAAGAAATGAAAAGTCTTGATCCTTTGTCTTTCCCGAAGTACAAGGAAAAGTTAGAAAAATCAATGAAAAACACAGGTCTAAAAGAAGCTGTTGTAACAGGTAAATGCAGAATCGGAGGTTATGAAACAACTTTTGGAGTAATGGATCCTCGTTTTATTATGGCCTCCATGGGCTCAGTTGTAGGAGAAAAAATCACGAGAATGCTTGAGTATGCTCATGACAATTATCTGCCAGCTATCCTCATTATCTCATCTGGGGGAGCAAGAATGCAGGAGGGAATTTATTCTTTAATGCAAATGGCAAAAACATCTGCAGCTGTAAAGAGATTGAATGAAAGAGGATTACCGCTTTTTACAGTTTTAGCTGATCCCACAACCGGTGGTGTAACTGCATCATTTGCTATGTTAGGAGATATAATAATAGCCGAACCTGATGCCCTTATAGGTTTTGCTGGCCCGAGAGTTATTCAGCAGACTATCGGGCAAAAACTTCCCAAAGGATTTCAGAAATCAGAATTTCTCCTGGAGCATGGAATGATTGATATAGTTGTTAAGAGAAAGGAACTAAAGTCTGTTCTTACAAATATTCTGGAAATCCATAGTAATAGAGCTTACAATAATTTAACGAGGGAATAAAATGAATGAGAGAGTAAAAAAAGAAATAAAATCCATAAAAGGTAAGATCAAAAAATTAGAAGAAAGGATATTAAGAAGTGATAAAAAAGAAGCTAAAAAGATTCAACCTTTGATTGAAGAGATGAATGAAAAAATAAATGAATTGGAGAGATTAAACACTGAAATGAAACCCATAGATATTGTAAGACTTGCAAGGCATCAAAAGAGACCAACTACCATGGACTACATAAAACTAATGATAAGAAATTTTATTGAACTTCATGGAGACAGAAGATTTGCCGATGATAAAGCAATAATAGGGGGAATAGGATTTTTGAACAATATCCCCGTCACAATCATAGGACATCAGAAAGGAAGAAACACAAAAGACAATTTAAAAAGACATTTTGGGATGGCACACCCAGAAGGTTACAGAAAAGCCCTAAGACTTATGGAGCAGGCAGAAAGATTTGGAAGACCCATAATCAACCTTATAGATACACCAGGGGCTTATCCGGGGATAGGTGCCGAAGAAAGAGGCCAGGCAGAAGCAATTGCGTACAATCTTTATAAAATGTCTGGTTTAAAAGTCCCTATTGTTTCAATAATAACAGGAGAGGGAGGTTCTGGTGGAGCTCTTGCTCTTGGAGTGGCTGATAGAGTTTTTATGCTCTCTAATACTATTTATTCTGTTATTTCTCCTGAAGGCTGCGCAGCAATTCTATGGAAGGATGCAACAAAATCCGAGGAAGCAGCAGAGTCATTAAAGTTAACTGCCTATGATCTTTTGAAATTCAGAATCATAGATGATATTATTGAAGAACCGGGAGAAGGCGCTCACACAAACCATGAGGAGATGGCCAAAAGAATTAAAATGAAACTTCTATCTACTCTTGAAGAACTTCTTGAAAAAGAACCAAAAGTTCTCATAGAAGAAAGATATAATAAATTCAGAAAAATGGGAGTCTTTATAGAGGATTTTCATGAAGATCCTTTCATAAAATTTTAATAATGTTTTCTAAACTGATTAAATACTCCATTTTCATTATAATGTTTGTCTCCTTTTCAGGGTGTAAGGACAGTTCTGACACCTCCCGAAATCATTCTTACAAGATAGTTTCTTACATAAGAACATGGGAATTAAAAAAGAATAATGGTAAAAATGTCTTCTGGAAAGCTGAGGATATTAGAGGTGATTTATTAACAGATCTAAATATAGGCTTTGCAGAAATCAGAAATGGTGCAGATCTTTTTATAAGAAGTCTGGAATGGGATGATCCCTTCTCAAATCTTTTTCAGGAATTAAAGAAAATAAAGGAAATATATCCAAGCTTGAAAATTAATTTATCAATCGGAGGCTGGGGTGTTGATGGTTTTTCTGACATTGGATTTTATAAGGAATTAAGGGAAAGATTCGTAAATAATGTTATAAATTGGGTTGAAAAATATGATTTTGATGGAGTCGATATTGATTGGGAATACCCTGTGAGTGGAGGAGGTATTATAAAATCAAGACCTTCTGATAGAGAAAATTTTACACTGATAATGCAAGAATTAAAAAATTCCCTTGATGCTCTAAAGGACAAAACAGGTAAGAATTATACTCTTTCCTTTGCTGGAGGAGGCTTTTCGGAATATTTGAATTGGATTGAACCTTCAAAACTTTCTAAAATCGTTGATTATGTTAATATAATGGCCTATGATTTTTACGGGGAATGGTCTAAAACCACAGGTCATCATGCTAATTTATACAGGAGTGCATATCAACCAGATAACTTGAGTGTAGATAATGCTGTTAATGAGTATATTGATGCAGGCTTTCAGCCTGAAAGGATTGTTGTTGGAGTACCATTTTTTGGAAAAGTATGGGAAGGAGTAAAAAATCAAAACCATGGGCTTTATCAAAGATATACCAAGGCTCTCTATCAGGATGGTATTGGCTATGATGATATTTTAAATCTTATTCCATTTTACTCTTTAAAGAAGTACTGGGATGAAACAGCAAAAGCTCCTTTCTTATACAATGGTGATATATGGATCTCTTATGATAATAAAGATAGCCTTAAACTTAAAATCAATTATATAAAAGAATCAAATTTAGGAGGGGTTATGATTTGGGAGTATTCCTATAATATGAATGCTGAGCTTTTATTTTTGATAAATGAAAGTTTAAAAGTAAAGGAGAAAATATCTGTTAGATAAAATAAGCTCAGATTTATCTCGTAAAATTGATTTTAGATAAAGGTTAATATAAAATATATCATGCCTTCTATGGAAAAAGATGCAAAGTTTTGTCCCTATTGTGGAAAACCTTTAGGGAAGATATTTATCGAAGGAAAGTGGAGAGGATTTTGCGAATCCTGTAATAGAGTTATCTATGATAATCCAGTACCCGTTGTAGCAGGAGTTATCATTAAAAAAAATGAAGTTCTTCTTGTAAAGCGAGGAATTCAGCCTAAAAAAGGATATTGGGCATTACCCGCAGGTTTTATCGATATTTATGAAAGTGCGGAAGAAGCTCTAATCAGAGAAATCGAAGAGGAAACATCTCTGAAGATAAAAGAATACAGATTCTTATCAACAATCAATCAAAAGGGGATGAGATACAATTCTGTACTTATAATTGGATTCTTTATAGAAAAATATGAAGGGGAAATAATACCCGGAGATGATGCTGTGGATGCAAAATTCTTTAATATGGAAAAGCTACCTGACCTTGCTTTCTCATCCCACTATCAATTAATTGATTTTGCAAAAAAACTTAAGTGATAAATGTCTGTTGAAAATCCAACTTTATATATAATACCAACACCAATCGGAAACAAAAAGGATATAACTTTAAGAGCAATTGAAATTTTAAAAGAAATAAAGATGATAGTTTGCGAAGATACGAGAAATACAAAAAAACTTTTGAATTTATTAAACATATCCTTAAAAGGTAAGGAATTCATCAGTTTTTACAAAGGGAAAGAAAAAAGTAAAATAAAACATATAATAGAAAAAATCTTAAACGAAAAAGAGGCAGCATTGCTATCAGATGCAGGAACTCCACTGATCTCAGATCCCGGTTATTCCCTTGTTAAGGAAGCAATAAGGAAAAGAATAAAGATAATTTCATTGCCGGGACCAAGTTCAGTTCTAACAGCATTAATATCATCGGGAATTTCCACAGAAAATGGGTATGCTTTTTTGGGATTTTTACCAAATAGTGAAGAAAAGATGAAAAGAGTTTTTAGCAGATATCTAAATCTCCCAGTAACAACTATTTTTTTCGAATCTCCTAAAAGGATAAAAAAAAGTCTGGAGATTCTTTCAAAGCTTTTCCCGGATAGAGAAGTAGCTATATGTAGAGAAATGACTAAAATTCATGAAGAAATCATAAGGGGGAAAGCCCTTGAGATCAAAGAAGTATTAAAAGATAGAGAATTAAAAGGTGAAATTACTTTAGTTGTTGAAGGTATTAAGAAAGAAAAAATGCCAAAAAACTACGATGAACTTTTGAGTGTTTTACTTTCTGCCACAACATTAAGTAAAAAAAAGATTGAAAAAATATTAAAGGAAAGATTCAGTAAAGACAGGGATATTTCCAAACTTCATTAAAACCGGAGTTTTTTTATTAAAACAATTGACAAAAAAAACAAAGAATATTAAAGTATTATAGTAGTTATGAGGGAAAAATGATAAAAAAAGAGGATATAGGTTCTTATTTCTTTTCACTTAGAGGTAAAGACACATTTTCTTTAAAAAGGTTTGAGAAAGAGGAAAAAGTAATTTTCAAATATATTCAAACTTTTAAAAAAGAAGATAAAACAGAAAAGGTTTTTAAATTGGAATATCGATTAAAAGGAGTAAGAGATTCTTTCCATCTTGGAAATCATCCAAAGAAAACAAAGGATAAATGGAATTTTATTGAGGAAGAAAGAAGTTTAATATCTGTTTTTAAAAAAATAAGGGCTTTATACAATGAGCTTTTTGGTACCAATGAAGAGAAAAATTTTATAAATTTTGTGGAATCAAAATTTAAAATATCTCTTGAATATCTCCTTGAAAGT
>JALXDT010000046.1 GCA_027070475.1 Candidatus Aminicenantota bacterium
GAACTAGAATTTTTAAATTTGAGTGTAATATTATAAAATTTTCTACTTGACATTTTATCAATTTTTGCCTATAATATTAGTGAAAAAATTTTGGAGGTGAAAAAATGGGAAAAATAATAGGAATTGACCTTGGAACAACTAACTCAGTGGTAGCTGTTATGGAAGGAAATGAACCCAAGGTAATAGTAAACCAGGAAGGTTCAAGAATAACTCCTTCTGTTGTCGGTTTTACCAAGGATGGAGAGGTTCTTGTCGGACAGGTTGCTAAAAGACAGGCAATAACAAACCCTGAAAACACTATTTTCTCAATAAAGAGATTTATGGGAAGAAGATATGATGAGGTAGAAGAAGAAAAAAAACTTGTTCCCTATAAAATTGTTAAAGGCCCACATGATGATGCAAGGGTTGAAATACAGGGAAAGATGTATTCTCCCCCTGAAATTTCTGCTAAGATTCTTCAAAAACTTAAAGATGCTGCCGAAGCATACCTTGGAGAAAAGGTAACCGATGCGGTTATAACAGTTCCTGCATATTTTAATGATGCTCAAAGACAGGCAACTAAAGATGCAGGTAAAATAGCCGGCTTAAATGTCAGAAGAATTATAAATGAACCTACAGCCGCAGCACTTGCATATGGATTGGATAAGAAAAAAGATGAGGTTATTGCTGTTTTTGATTTCGGAGGTGGTACCTTCGATATTTCCATTCTTGAAGTTGGAGATAATGTAATTGAGGTTAAAGCTACAAATGGTGATACACATTTAGGTGGTGATAATATTGATCAAAAAATCATTGAGTGGATAATAGAAGAGTTTAAGAAGCAGGAAGGTATTGATCTTGGAAAGGATAAAATGGCTCTTCAGAGATTAAAAGAAGCTGCAGAGAAAGCCAAGATCGAACTTTCTTCAACACTCGAAACAGAAATCAATCTTCCTTTTATTACCGCTGATGCTTCAGGTCCGAAACATCTTATTATGAAGCTCACAAGAGCTCAGCTTGAAAATATGATAGATGATATTTTGAAAAGAACATTGGAACCTACCAAACAGGCTCTTGCGGATGCTGGTTTAACACCAAATGATATAAATGAGGTTATATTGGTTGGTGGTTCAACAAGAATACCTAAAGTTCAACAAATGGTAAAAGATTTCTTTGGTAAAGAACCTCATAAAGGAGTAAATCCAGACGAAGTGGTTGCAGTAGGTGCTGCTATTCAGGGAGCGGTTCTCTCAGGAGATGTTCAGGATATATTATTACTTGATGTCACCCCTCTTTCTCTCGGTGTCGAAACATTAGGAGGAGTTGCACATAAATTAATACCAAGAAATACCACCATTCCTACAAAAAAATCTGAAATTTTCACAACTGCCGAGGATAATCAAACTTCTGTTGAAATACATGTTATCCAGGGTGAAAGAGAACTTGCCAAAGATAATAGAACACTTGGTAGATTTCATCTTGTAGGTATTCCACCTGCACCAAGAGGTGTTCCTCAAATTGAAGTTACTTTTGATATAGATGCCAATGGAATTTTAAATGTATCCGCCAAAGATCTCGCAACTGGTAAGTCACAGCAGATAACAATCACCTCTTCAAGCGGTCTTTCAAAAGAAGAGGTCGAAAAAATGGTAAAAGAGGCAGAGGCCCATAAAGAGGAAGACAAAAAGAGGAAAGAGCTTATAGAAGCTAAAAATCAACTTGATACACTTTCCTATCAGCTTGAAAAATTAAAAAATGAAAATAAAGACAAGCTCAGTCCGGAAGATATTAAAGAGATCGAAGATATTGTCAAAGAAGCTAAAGAAGTTAAAGAAAAAGCTCAATCTAAAGAGGAAATAAATGCTGTACTGGAAAAACTTAACAGGGTTTCAAGTAAGATAGCAACTAATCTCTATCAAAAAGGAGCTCCTCAACAAGGTGCTCAGCAAACTCAACAAACAGCTCAAGGTTCTCCAACAGATGGTAGCAGTGATACTACTTCTGCTCAAGCAGGAGCTAACAATGGTAAAGATGATGAGGTGATTGATGCTGAATTTGAAGATGCAAATTAATTAAGCACCAAATAAAGAAAAAAGAGGGAGATTTGATTCTCCCTCTTTTTTTATTTAAACTATTTTATGATATTAATTGATGGTAGACCTCTTCAGACTTACTCAAGATTTAGAGGAATTGGAAGATATACAAAATCTCTAATTGATACTTTTAAAAATGATGAAAGGTTTTTCTTTCTTTTTTTCAGAGGCAATGATTTAAATTTAAAAAATTCGGTTTTTATCAACTCACCTAATTGTATTTGTCCTCCAGACTTAGAAGGCAAAAGAATTTTATTGATGGCATCAGGGTCATTCCGAAGCTCCCTTGGATAGCGAATTCGGACAGGATACCGCTCTCG
>JALXDT010000047.1 GCA_027070475.1 Candidatus Aminicenantota bacterium
AAAAAATTACTTTTATTAAATTTATAGGCTTTTCTATAGTTTTCAAAGAATTTTATCCAGCCATAAAGATGTTTTTTCTTAAAAAAATCATCTCCCCTCTTTATTAACTCAAAGTATTTTGCCTGAAAATTGTCAGTAGTTTTTTTACTCTCTGTTTTGACAGTGGTTTTTGAACACGAGAGTAAGAAAACGAAAGAAAGGAAAAAAATAAGATACCTTTTATTAAACAATGATCACACTTTTTTGAATTTGACTTTCCAGGCAAAATTTTTCTTTTTCTTCTTATCCCCTTTAAATTCAATTATCAACAGATTTCTCTCTTTCTTATACTTTAAATCCGGTGCTTCGGATGATACATTTTCAACACCAAAATTTTCTGGAACATATATGAAAAGCTTATAAATATAATTCTTTTCCACAGCAGACAGGCCTGAAATCGTGAAATTGTTTTTATCAAAAGCTCTATAATTCTTTATGCTCACAGTGCCTGTTATATGTCTTGAGGTAGCTAAAAACATAGGTTCGTCAAGTTTTTTTCTTATAACCAGAACACTAACTCCATGAGCAGGAATTTCGGTTGAATACTTTTCGGTAAAAACTCCCAAAAGCTTTTCATTCCAGAAATCAAAAAGAATATATTCACCATCAAGCCCAAGATCCTTAAAACTTATCTCTTTTTTTGATTTTTCATCTTCCCAATTATATAAAGCTAAAACATCATAATCACCTGCAATGAAAGACACTTTTAAATCAAGAGCTTTAGGGAATTTTTCAAGTCTGGGACAGCATTGTAAAGCTCCATCCCTTATATTATTTTTCACATTAAATGGATAAAGGTCCATAGGCAAAATATGAGTTGTGGGAATTGTTTTTCTATAAAGTTCTATTCTTTCAGAAGGAAGTTCTCCCATAAAATCCGACGCCATATAAAGCTGGCCTAAAAGTCCTATGCTACTTACAATGGTTTTTCCCTCCTCATATGTAAGAGGAGACCTTACCATAACAGCATCGGGATCACTGTGCCATACTATATTGTTTAAAAATTCTCCCCCGAAAAGTGAATTGAAAAATATCTGCATTGACATTCCATTCTTTTTATCAGGATACCAGACAGCCTTATCATCTCCCCCTATTCTTGAACCATCGTAAATACCGAAACCGAGTCCAACCTCATGCATTGCGCAACCGAGCATATAAACATCATCTCCGAGTGTTTTCCTTGCAGCCTTTTGAACTTCAACATAGATTTCTCTGCTGCTTTTTTCAGGATTAAAAGCATTCTCTTTATTTTTTTCATAGTAATCCATCCAGGTACCCCAGCCTGCATCTTTGAGATATGTTAAGCCCCACTCTTCCTTAAATATTTTTAACATTGGGATCAAATGCTTTTTTATAACATCGGGATTTGAATAATCAAGCCTTTTAACAGTATCATCTGCTGTACAGCATGCACCCGAAAGTTTTCCGTTTTTATCCCTGAGATAAAAATTATCGGGGTACCTATCCATTACCTCCGCTTTTTTATAGTTAGAACCATAGAGATTTATCCAGAGGGCTGGTTTTAAACCTTTTGATTTAATATAATTAAATATCCACTTTCCGCCATGGGGAAAAGCCTTCTTATACCAATCAAGATAATTTGCATCCTCTCCTCTTGTATAGCAGGCATCAAGTTGAATATATTCCATCCCAAAGTCTTTAAAATATTTTGATACAGCATCACTCTCCCTTACAAGAGCCTTTTCGTCCGCTTTCATATAGTAAGAATACCAGCTACTCCAACCAACAGGAGCATTTTTAAAATATTCCCTTTTAGGTTTGTAAAATTTTAACCCCAGACTTTTGTAATAATCCCCTTTTAAGCTTATAGATGTAGAATCACCTAAAGCAAAACTTATATCAAGAAATTTTTTATCAATTTTATTTCTCTTTATATTAATATTTTTCGGGAAAATGATAAGAGTATCAGTCTTTATATCAAAGAGTTTGTTAACATTGTTGGCTGAAACAGGGCCTAAAGAAGCAAAGAGTATATTATTGTTTTGCTCCTTTGTTCTTGCCAAAATTCTTTTCTCTCCTGCAAAAGCTTTACCTTTAAGATTAAAATCCTTTAAAGATGAAAAAGTTACTTTTTCTTTTAATAAATTCAAGGAAAATGACTTTTTATTAGCAAGCTTTATTATAATTTCAGAATCCTTTTGAGTGTAATTTTTAAAATCTATATTATCCCCTTTATTGTCTACAAGTTTTACATCAGAAACAATAGAGCCCAATTTTTCATGGGAAATTGAAAAAGTATTGTCATCAAAATTAATTAATACCTTCCAACCATTTTGTGACAACTCCTTTTCCCCTGAAACAGATGTGCAATAATTTAAAGTCATAAAT
>JALXDT010000048.1 GCA_027070475.1 Candidatus Aminicenantota bacterium
ATGATTTTTTAGAGGGGCTGGAAGGTAATCTTGATAAAAAATAATTAAAATATTATAATACAATCCTTGGAGAGGTGGCTGAGTGGTTGAAAGCGGCGGTCTTGAAAACCGTTTTCCGGGCAACCGGAACGGGGGTTCGAATCCCTCCCTCTCCGCCATTTACCCTGAAAATCTCTTCTTCAATATCTCTTCAAGATACTCTTCCCCTACAAGTACATCCCGTGGTTTACTCCCCTGAGCCTGTCCAACAATTCCTTTCTCTTCCATCATTTCAATATATCTTGCTGCCTTATTGTAACCTATCTTCATCTTTCTCTGAAGATATGAAGCTGAGGCTTTACCTGTATGGATAACTATTTTCAGAGCTTCCAAGAACTGTGAACCCTCCTCTGAGAAAATATCTTCCTCTTCTTGTGGAATATTTAATCCACCCTTTGATAAAACAGAAGAATCAAACTTTGGTTTTGTCTGATTTCTCAAAAACTTTACGACCCTTGCAACCTCTTCTTCTGAGACAAAAGAGCCATGAACTCTTATAAGCATTGAAGATGCGGGAGGCATAAATAGCATATCTCCTTTTCCTAAAAGTTTTTCAGCCCCCCCGGTATCTATTATTGTCTGAGAATCATGTCTTGAGGGAACTGTTAGAGCAAGTCTTGAGGGAAGATTATTTTTTATTGTTCCTGTTATAACATCTGTTGAAGGTCTTTGAGTGGCAAGGATTAGATGAATACCCGCAGCCCTTGCCATTTGAGCTAACCTTGCAACAGAGGTTTCCACATCTTTAGATGCTACCATCATAAGGTCGGCAAGCTCATCTATCACAATAATTATATAAGGCATGGGAACGATTTCATCTTCAGGCCAATCTTCAAGTTTTTTTATCTTTCCAGCTCTTATAGCTTTTACCTTTTCATTAAACATATCAATATTTCTACTTTGAAATAGAGCTAACTTTTTTAATCTGTTTTCCATTTCATAAATAGCCCACTTAAGAGCCATAGAAGCCTCTTTCGGGTCTAAAACAACTTTTGTTTTCAAATGGGGAAGCTGCTCATAGACACTGAACTCAAGCCTTTTGGGATCAACAAGAATAAAGTTGACCTCTTCAGGTGTTGCCCTGTAAAGAATACTAACAATAATGGAATGGATAGCCACACTCTTTCCCATTCCTGTAGCTCCTGCAATTAAAAGATGGGGCATTCTTGAAAGAGATGTTACAAAAGGTTTTCCACGAACATTTTTTCCAAGTACGATTGTTAATAGATCCTTTGAATTTCTGTATGCATCACTTTCTAAAATCTCTCTTAAAAAGATAGTTTGTCTGTTATAGTTGGGAATTTCAATTCCAAGAGTTTCCTTGCCCTTTATTCTACTTATCATTACATTTTCAGCTTTTAGAGCAAGAGATAGATCCTCGGACAGTCCTATTATTTGAGAGATCTTAATTCCTCTCTCAGGTTTATACTCAAAGGTTGAAATAACAGGGCCCGGATGATATTCTACAACTCTACCATCAATATTAAATTCTCTAAGCTTTTCCTCTATAATTTTCTTCTTATTGGATAGCTCTGCATCATCTACGGTTTTTACTCTTTTGGGAGGAGAATCAAGCAAAGAAAGAGGAGGAAGCTCAAATTTTCCCTTTTTGTTTTTTTTGAATTTCACTGTTTCCTCAGGCATTAGAATAATCTTTTCTCTCTTTTCTTCCTTCTTTTTTTTCTCTTTCTCTTCTCTCTCTATAATATTGATTTTTTTATCACTTTCCTCAATCTTTTCTCTCTTCTTTCTCTCCCTTTGAATTTTATATTTTAGTGTTATCTCTTTTAAAAACAGATAAAGATTTTCCAATGCTTTTCTCAAGGAAAAATTAAAGCTTAAAATTAAAGAAATAATAAAAAGAAATACAAAAAACAGAGAACTTCCAACCGGATTTAGAATTTTTTCTGATAATGAAATTAATTCATCCCCCAAAACCCCTCCGCCTCTTATGTAAAATCCTTTAACTTTAATCCTGTTAAACATTATTGAAAGTAATGGAGAAAAGGAAAAAATAATAAAAAAGTATCCCAAATAGTTAATAAATCTTGTGAATCTTTTTTTTAAATTAAAAAGATCATAAGCAATCAGAAGAATAAAAATCAAAAAAAAGTATGAACTTAATCCAAAGATATAGAAAAAAAAGTCAGCGATAGCAGCTCCTGCCTTCCCCATAAGGTTTCTCACAGGAATGTTTGAAGAGGTAAATACTCCTGAATCATTTGGATAGTAAGATATAAAGCTTAACATCATAACAAGAAAGAGGAAAAATAGAAAGATACCTATCAAAAAAAGCACAAGCAATTTTAGATAAAGTTTTAGGTTACAATAA
>JALXDT010000049.1 GCA_027070475.1 Candidatus Aminicenantota bacterium
ATATAATACTTTATACCTTTTTTCTTAAAAATGCAAGTTTTTTTTCTAATTTTTAAATTTTATTAAATTTCTTATCCTATCTTCTGTTTTGAAGGGGGGCTTTCCTCCGCCTAAATATTTGTGGAACCACTCAAGGTGAGCATTGTAATAAACGGGCATTGATTTTATATAGTTGGGCCAATGTCCGTCATTCTTGAATATGATCAGAGCCGAAGGAACATTCATTGATTGAAGGTCAGTGAAAAATTGCAAACTCTGTGTATAGGGGACTCTATAATCCCTTTCCCCTGTAATCACAAGGCATGGGGTTTTAAAGTTTTTAACATAGCTTGAAGGCGAAAACCTTTTGTAGAGTTCAGGGTTTTGCCACGGGGTTCCTTTCATCTCCCATTCTGGAAACCATAACTCTTCTGTTGCTCCGTGCATTGATCTAAGGTCATAAACTCCCATCATAGCAACCATTGCTTTAAATCTATCACTATGTCCTTCAAGCCACATAATCGCATAACCGCCCCAGGACCAGCCCATAGCACCCATTCTGTTTTTGTCAACATAGGGTAAGTTTGAAAGATAATCTGTAACCTTTTCAAGATCCACCATTACCTTTCCTCCCCAATCTCCTGATATAGCTTCCACAAACTTTTGGCCATAACCGGGAGAGCCATGGGGATTGGCGTAGGCTACAATATAACCGGCTCCGGGATAGATCTGCCAGTCACCCCTGAAAGAATCAGCCCACATCTGCTGAGGTCCACCATGAATATTTAGAATTAATGGATATTTTTTGTTTTTATCAAAATTGTGGGGTTTGATAATAAAAACATGAATATTTGCTCCATCGACTCCATTCACCCAATGTTCCTCAACAGGCCTGATATCATAATTTTTAACTATTTCATCATTAAAAGATGTGAGCTTAACAAGGTTTTTCCCGATTCTATATTTGTAAATTTCGACCGGTTCATTGACAGATGTTCTTGTGAGAATAAAACTTTTTCCATCAGGGGTTATTTCAAACTCTCTAATAGCCTTTGCATCCAATATCTTATTAATCTTATTATTCTTTAAATTAACTTTGTAAATAGGGTAGTGTCCTTTTTCTTCAACCTTGAAATATATATATTTTGAATCCGGAGACCAAACAAAATCATCTATCCAATTATCAATTCCTTTTGAAAGAATTCTCTTTTTTCCTGTCTTTTTATCATATATTGCAAGCCTGAATAGATCAGATTCATATCCGGGAATTTTTTGCATTAAATAGGCAATATATCTTCCGTTGGGAGAATATTTCGGATGACCGTCAAAAGCTTTGTTATCACAGGTTATGCATTTTAACTTTTTTGTTTTGAGGTTTAAGAGAAACAGATCATTGTTTGTTGATCTTGAAAGATCCTTATCAAAATTACTTACCACACATAATTCATTTTTGTCAGGAGAAATAGCATAACCTTTATCCCCTGAAAGAGAAAAGGGAGGAAAATCATGCTTTCCAGGTGTTAGATCCTCAAACTTATTATCTTTGAAATTATAGGCTATTATGTGTGTATATTTCCAATCTCTGTAAAAGGTCCAGTGCCTGTAAAGTAGTGATGTGGCATAGTGAGCCTGAACAGGCCCTTTGGATAGTTTATCAGATAGTTTTTTATTGCATTTTATATTTGCTTTGCATTCGGGAAAAACCGAGGATGTAAAGATTAAAAGATTATTGTTTACAAATTCAGGATTTCCTATTCCCTGAGGAAAAGATAAAACCTTTTGCGCTTCCCCTCCGAAAATATTTATCTTATAGAGTTTTACATCTTTATCTCTTGAACTGAGAAAGTATAGATATTTGCTATTGGGGGCCCAAAACGGGGAATAATCACTTTTTTTATTATAGGTTAATCTTTTTGTTTTTGAATTTCTAAGGTTTAATATGTAAATATCACTATTTTTTTCCGCTTTCTTAAGATTATACTTTGTAACCGTAAAAGCTAAAAAATTTCCATCCGGGGAGAGAGTAATGCTTCCCACAGATTTTAGTTTATATAGCTCAAAAAGAGTAAATGGCTTTTTAAAGCTTGTTGAAAAAAGTGATAAGCTTAAAATAAGAATGATAGAAAAAATAATACCACTTTTTTTTAACATTTTTTCCTCCATATTTGAATTAATAGTCTTTATTTTGTTTTAAAAATTAATTAACTCCCTGTTTCTCCATATTTGTTTCTACACTTACTTCTGTGTTTTTTCCCTCTTTTTCCTGCTTTTTTTTCCTCTTTCTACTTCTATCCTTTTTCTGAATAGGTTTTCCCGTATAATAGTTGAGAAAATCCTTTATAGCATCAATTTTAGCTGATTGCTTAAGTTTTCTTAAGGCTTTTGCCTCTATCTGTCTGATTCTTTCCCTTGTGACATTGAGGTCTCTTCCCACCTCTTCAAGTGTATGTTCTTTTGCATCTCCAAGTCCAAATCTCATTTTAAGAACATTTGCTTCTCTGTCTGTTAGGATTTTTAAAAGTTCATCTATCTTTTCACTCAAACTGCTGTGAACAACTGTTTCGGACGGTGGGGCATCATTTTCATCAGAGATAAAATCTCCGAGGTGTGAGTTCTCCTCTTCTCCTATTGGTGTTTCAAGGGAAACAGGGTCCTGCGAGATTTTCATTATTTTTCTAACCTTTTCGACAGGAATCTCCATCTCTCTTGCAATCTCTTCAGGTTTAGGCTCTCTTCCCTCTTTTTGGAGAAGTCTTCTTGCAGTTCTATTCATTCTGTTTATTGTTTCTATCATGTGAACTGGAATTCTTATTGTTCTTGCCTGATCCGCTATGGCTCTTGTGATAGATTGTCTTATCCACCATGTAGCATATGTGGAAAATTTGTATCCCTTTTTGTATTCAAATTTTTTGACAGCTTTCATCAATCCTATGTTTCCTTCCTGAATTAGATCAAGAAATTGAAGTCCCTGATTTGTATATTTTTTTGCAATGGAAACAACTAATCTCAAATTTGATTCAACCAATTTTCTCTTTGCCGCTTCAAGGTCCCTCTGGGCGGTTCTTACAATTTCAAGGGATTTTTTTGTTTGATTCAAAGTTGTGCCCTCTTCTATTTCAAAATCTCTGAGCTGCTTTTTCAAATCTTTTTTCTCCAGCTCAAGTCTTTTCTTTTCTTTGGGATCTTTTGTATCTTTTATCTTTTCATCTATCTCTTTAATCTCTTTTTCGAGTCTTTCAAGCTCTCTGGCTTTTTTCTTTAGGATTTTAACCAGCCTGTTTATCGTATTCATGTTTAAATTAAGATCACTGAATATTTTTGAAACTTTCAGGAAGATTCTTTCTATCTCTTTTTTGTTTTCTCCTTTGTGTCCTTCTCTTAAAAGTTTTTCAAGCTTTTCTCTTAAATTATCTATCTCATAAGTTTTGTCTAAAAAAGCCCTTTGCTGTTCCTCTATCTTGCTGCCTTCCTCATCATCCTCATCAATAAATTCAATCACCTTTGAAAAGGTTGTTTCTCCGTTGAGGATTTCATCTCTTATCTTAGAGAGTTCTTTCATAACAATTAAGGATCTTGAAAGTCCTCTTATTATTTTGTTCCTTGATTTTTCAATTCTTTTTGCAATAACAACTTCACCTTCTCGTGTTAAGAGGGGGGTATCTCCCATCTCTTTCAAATAAAGTTTGACGGGATCAACTTCACCTTCACTTACCATTATTTTCTCACCTTTAACGGTTTTCCCGTCAAGGTCAATATCTCCCTCACTCTTTTCAAGGGATTCAAACCCTTCTATATCAACTCCATTATCATTAAAAACATTCTCAATTGCTTTATATTCATTTTCCTGTGTGGGGTCAACTATTTCCGAAAGTTCATCATAGAAAATATAACCCCTTAATTTCCCTTTTTTAAGAAGTTTCTCCAATTCTTTTAACTTTTCTTTTGATTTTATTATCTTTTTTACTTCATCTGAGATGAACACTTTATCTTCCATTTATGACCTCCTCTATATTTAATTTATCTAAAATTGCCACTAATTTTATTTTTTCTTTTAAAATTTTTTTAAGCTCATCCGAATCTCCATTTTTTTCTTTCTCTTTTAATATTTTGTTTAAATGCTCTATTTTTGTTTCTATGTATTTTGCTTTCAGTAAATTTAAAGCTGCTGAAAAATCCTGTTCAGAGTAAAAATCTTCTTTATTGAAAACTATGGAATAAAGGATTTTTAACTCATTTTCGTTTAAAAACTTATTAAGGCTTTCTTCAAATGATTCACTGTTAATATCTTTGCTTTTTATTATCGATCTTACTAAGGATGGATATTGGAAAAAATCAAAGTATTCTTCTCTAAGTTCGGTAAGATAAGGCTTTACCAATTCAAAAGGTGTATTGTAGAGAAAATTTATAATTATTTTTTCAAAAAGATCTATATCAGCTTCAATTTTTTTTGTATTCTCGTCAATTCTTTTGTTCTTGAACCTTTTTTTGTTAATAATATCTCTCAAATATTGACTTGAAACATTGAGCATATCCGATGCTTCATTTATATATTCATCAAGAAAGATGGCATCATCTATTTTTATTAAGATATTAGCTATGCTTTCTATGGCTTTTTTCTTTTTAACAGGATCGGAGATTTTCTTTTCTCCTATGTAGAAATGAATGGGAGTAAAAGGTTTTTTCAGCTTATTGATTAACCCATCCTTTCCGTATTTTTTTATAAAATCATCCGGATCCAAACCCTTTTCTCCTCTGAATATTTCGATGTATATCCCCGCTTCAAACAGGATAGGGAATGCTCTTTTTATGGCATTAATGCCCGCTGAATCAAAATCATAAAATATTATCACTTTATCCGTGAATTTTTTCAGAAGATAGGCTTGCTCGACAGTTAAGGATGTTCCAAGGGAGGCAACTACATTTTTTACTCCATGATGATAGAGTGAAATCAGATCAAAATACCCCTCAACTAAAATAGCAAACTCTTCCTCTCTTATAAATTTTTTTGTTAAATTGAGCCCGAATAGAGAGTTTCTCTTTTTGTAAACAGGAGTATCAGGAGAGTTTTTGTATTTAGGCATCTCATCTCCTATACTCCTTCCCCCGAAAGCCAAGGTTCTGTCAGAAATGCTCATAATAGGAATAATTATTCTATTTTTCATAAAAGGAATAAGTCTATTATTCTGTTTTACAAAATTCCCGCTTCTTATAAGAATATTCAGAGGATAGTTTTTTATATTTTCCGGATATAAGTTGATATTTTCAGGCGCAAAACCAAGCTTAAACTCTTTTATGGTTTCATCGGAAAAACCCCTCACCTCTTTTAAATATCTGTAAGCATCTTTACCAGAGTCTGAGTAAAGAGCCTTTTGATAGAATTCAAGTATGGATTGATTGAAGTTATAAATATCATTTTCTATTTTTGAACCTTTGTATTTTTTCTTTGGAAGATCAATATTGTATTCTTTTGCAAGATATTCTATAGCTTCACCGAAAGATAGTTTTTCTATTTCCATTATAAATGTTATTATGTCTCCACCTTTACCACATCCGAAACAGTGAAAAAGTTTTTGATCAGGATCTACACTAAAGGATGGTGTTTTTTCATTGTGAAATGGGCAGAGTCCTACAAAGGATCTTCCACTTTTCTTTAAATTAGTGTATTTACTGACTAATTCCACAAAATCAATTTTCTCTTTTATTAAATCAACAGAATTCATTTCTCTCCGTTAAAAAAGACAATACAATATAGGCTTTTTTTAAATTTTGTCAATACTTAATATTTGATCACCTAAAAAAAGAAAAAGCCTCCCTGCTTTCTTTTACATTCATCCCATCTTTCAATTAAATAGTATTTCTCCTTTTCAAATATTCTTGTGATATTTTCAAGATATTCTTCAGAATCTTTTGTATCCATATTTATTGTTTTATTAACATAGGTTAGAACTCTTGAATGGTAGAAAGGAATCAAGGATTCCATTAATTTCTGCCTGTCAATCACATCATTTCTATATGCAACAGCATAGTTGAATATTATTCTTGACCATAACCAGGAGGGATAATAAAATTTATTTGCTTTGTCGGTTTCCAGAAGTTTTTCCACTTCCTGCTTTTCTGCTATGGGTAAAATCTCATGCCATATATCTTTGTATTTTTTATATCCATCCTTGAAACTTTTAAAGAGTGCATCAATATCAACTTTTATTTCTGGGGGCTCTCCATTAATCCCCAAACCAAATCCATATATGCTACTTGGTCTACTCTTAAATGTATCTTTCCAGAAATATTCAAAATCAATCATAAGATCAAAGAGAGTTGATACAACCTCTATGAACATCTTTGAAAGATGCTTTGAAGGATCCTTTACCCTATGAATCTTAGGGCTTCCCAAAAAAGCTTGTGATACATTGAATCTGCGGGCTATTGCAATTGTTGTCATCCAGATATCAATCCCGAAATTTGCTGTTTTTTCATTCCATAGCTTTTCTGAGAGGAATGCTCTTGCCAATTTACCGGAAAATCCAAAATCTCCACCTATAGGCTGTCTGACCCTTAAACCGAAGAGTGTTCTCAACATAGGGTAGGAGATATGATTTGTTATTGTTCCATCATACTTGTGCCTGACATAGATAGGTGTAATATAATCAACTCCAGCAAAGAGAGGTTCTCCTAAATATCTTACCCACTGTGGGGTAATGCTCTTTAGATCAGCATCAACCACTATGACAGCCTTTGCATTTAGCTCAACCGCAGCTCTGAAAAGATTCATTAAATTGTTTCCTTTTCCTTTAACTCCTTCGGGAGTTGAGATATAGACTTTCGGTATTCTTGTAGGAGTGTTTAGAAAAGCATCTTTTGTGTTGTCAGGGGAATTGTTGTCAACATTGATTATTACGGATTTTTTGTCAGGGAAATACTCCTCAAGTCCTCTGCTTACAATATCAGTGGGAAAAGCAATATTATCAGCTTCATTGTAGGATGGGATTCCTACAATAAGCTCTGCTTCTCTTACATTTTGGGGATTTTTAATGATTGAATTCAAGCTTAACCTCCTATATTTGGATTATATTTGTAATTTTTCATCTGTGATACTCCATTCCTTTGATAAGGGTTAATGCTCTGAAAATTTGTTCAAGAAGGACTATTCTTGCTATATAGTTTGAGAATGTCATCTTTGAAAGGGAAATTTTAAAATCTGCCCTTTTTTTTACATCCTCCGAAACTCCAGAAAAACTTCCGACAACAAAGTTTATTCTTTTTGGACTGTTAATCTTATCCTCTAAAAAGTTTGAAAAATTAATGGAATCAAATTCTTTTCCCTTTTCATCAAGTAATATTAAATAATCATCCTTTGTGATTTTTTTCAAAATACTATTACCCTCTTCTTTTATGATTTTCTTTCCTGAGATATTTTTCCCTTTTTTAGGCAAGCTATCAATTTTAAAGGATACAATTCTTTTTATTTTTTCCTGATATTCATTTTCGAAGCTCTCAAGAGCTTTGAATTTATTTTTCCCAACCCAGAGAACTCTAATCTTTTCCATTGCTCAATCCATACCTCTTTAAATAATTATAGACAGATTTTCTTGAAATCCCTAAAATTTTAGCTATTTTGGTCTTATTACCTCCTGTTATTTTAAAGATTTCAAGAAAATATCTCTTTTCCAATTCATCCATTGTAAGTAATTCCTCTTTTGCCTCTTTTAGAATATTGTCGGTGCTCAGCATATACATGTCAGAATTTTTAATTTTTATTAAATCACTATCTCCACTTTCAATATAGGCTTTTTCAACAAAATTTATGAGTTCTCTTATATTTCCTTTAAAATGATAGTTTTTTATAAGATCTAAAAACTCTTTTGAAAAGCTTTTCCTATTTCTTGTTTTTTTATTTAGTTTATTGAGAACGAATTTAGCAATCTCAATCTTATCTTTGTCTCTTTTTCTTAACGGAGGAATTTCAATAGCCTTTGAATTTAAAAAATAAAAGAGAGAGTCAGATATTTTTTCTTTTAAAATCCTCTTATCTGTTACTGTTGTTGAAACAATGACAACACCTTCATAATTAAAGGCTTCAGAG
>JALXDT010000050.1 GCA_027070475.1 Candidatus Aminicenantota bacterium
AAACAATTATAAGAAAAGCAAAAATAAATTTTTTGTTTTTATTCAATACTTAATTATGGAAAAAACATTGTATTCTTTTAATTTTTCCCTTCCTTTGAGAAAAGTAAGCTCAATAAGGAATTCAAGACCTACTATCTCACCACCTAATCTTTCTACCATTCTACAAACAGCTTTTGCTGTTCCACCTGTAGCAATGAGATCATCTACTATTAGGACCTTATCTCCTTCATTGATTGCATCTTTATGAATTTCTAACTTATCTGTGCCATACTCAAGCTCATATTCCTCTGAAATTACTTCAGCCGGAAGTTTTCCCGGTTTTCTCACAGGAACAAAACCTGCGTTTAATTTATAAGCTAATAAAGGAGAAAAGATAAATCCTCTTGATTCAACACCAATCACCTTGTCAATTTCCAAATCTTTAACAATTTCATACATTTCATCAACAGCTCTTTTTAAAGCATCCTTATCCTTTAAAAGAGTGGTAATATCCTTAAAAACTATTCCTTTCTTAGGAAAATCAGGAACATCCCTTATGTATTCTTCAAGTTTTTTCATTTTTAATATCCTCTATATTAAATTAAGCATTTTACCTGCTTTGTAGAAAGCTTCGAGAACTGTTTTTAACTCCTCATCAGTATGAGTTGCAGTATAACTTGTTCTTATTCTTGAATTATCGGGAGATACAGCTGGAGAGATAACAGGTGTTACAAAAATACCCATTTCTCTTAAAGCTAACCATAGTTTAAAAGTTTTCTCATCATCCCCTATAATTACAGGAACAATTGCTGTTTCTGTATTTCCTGTATTATATCCCATTTTCGTAAATTCAGATTTCATAAAATCAGCAATTTTCTGAAGTCTAATTCTTCTTTCTGGTTCTGTTTTAATAATCTTTAAAGCTTCTTTTGCGGCAGCAGCTGCTGCTGGCGTAATTGATGCAGAAAAGATCATTGGCCTTCCAAAATGTTTTATATATTCTATTACCTTCTTATCTCCAGCGACAAAACCACCAAGAGATGCAAAAGATTTTGAGAATGTACACATTATAATATCAACTTCATCAAGAACTCCATAGTGCTCTGCAGCTCCCCTACCCTTTTCTCCTATTACTCCAACACCATGAGCATCATCAACAAAAAGACGTGCACCATACTTTTTCTTTATTTCCACCATTTTATCAAGAGGTGCAATATCACCATCCATAGAATAAACCCCGTCAACAACAATTAGCTTTCCAACATCCTCCGGTAGAGATTTTAAAAGTCTTTCAAGGTCATCCATATCATTATGTTTAAATTTGTAAACCTTTGAGAATGACAATCTTGTGGCATCTATAAGAGAAGCATGGTCTAATCTATCTATTATAAGAACATCATTTTTCGTTCCAAGTGCACTGATAATACCAAGGTTTGTCTGATAACCGGTGGAAAAGATCAAAGCAGCCTCTTTTTCCATGAACTCAGCCAATTCTTTCTCAAACTCTACATACATACTTAATGTTCCATTTAAAAATCTCGACCCGCAAGTACCGGATCCATACCTATCAATTGCCTCCTTCATTGCCCTATTTATTCTCTCATCACCTACAAGACCAAGATAATTGTTAGAACCAATCATAATTAATTCTTTCCCATTAATCTTAACCTTATTTCCATAAACCTCGTCTATAGGGGTAAAATAGGGATAAATTCCCTTTGCCTGTGCTTCTTCAGCTTCTTTAAAATCATAACACTTCTTAAAAATATCCATTTAAACCTCCATTTGTTTATGATAGAATAGGTAATGGTTTATTTTATCACAGGTTCTACAGGTTTCATAGGCATACATTTAATAAAATTACTACAAAAAAAAGAAGAGGTCAAGAAAGTATACTTACTTGTAAGAAATCCACAAAAATTAAGAAAAAGACTATCAGAGCTTGATTCAGAAAAATTTATTGTTATTAAAAATAATTTACAATCTTTAAAAAAACTTCCTGAAGACACTACCCACATAATACATCTTGCAGGAATAACAAAATCTCATAAAAAGGATGATTATTTTAAGATTAATTCAATAGCCACAGAGAAGTTAGCAAAACTTTCATTAAATTTAAAAGGACTAAAGAAATTTTTATTTGTTAGCTCGCTTGCTGCCGCTGGACCTTCAAAAGATTGTACTAAGATAAAAGAAAGTATTAATCCGGAACCAGTATCCTTTTACGGAAAAAGTAAACTGGAAGGAGAACAGAGAATTTTAAAATATAAAGACAAACTCCCAATTGTCATTTTAAGACCTCCTGCAGTTTACGGAGAATGGGACACTGACTTTTTAGAAGCTATAAAACTTATAAAAAAAGGATTATCTTTAAATATAAAGTATAGTTC
>JALXDT010000051.1 GCA_027070475.1 Candidatus Aminicenantota bacterium
GGTAAATACCCAGGGTTAAAACGACAGTTGTCAAAATAGATCATTTTTGACAAAAAGGGAAAATTGTAAATAAAGTAATATTTTATTATAATTTGAAATGAAAATATTTAAGGAAAAGTTAAGAACACTTTCGGAAAATTTTGAAAGAGGGTTATCCTCAATCTTTTCAAAAGGTGACATTGATAGCATTCTTGAGGAGCTTGAAGAATTTTTAATTCTTTCTGATGTAAGTCTTGATGTTACAGAAGAAATTTTATCCAAATTAAAAAAGAGAGTGAGAAAAGGGGAGGACCCTCAGGAAGTTTTAAAAGATGAGATTAAAAACATATTGGGTATTCAAACAAAAAACTATTTTCTTTCGGAAGAAAAGTTTATATCTTTGATCGTAGGGGTTAACGGAGGAGGAAAAACAACCTCTGTTGCAAAATTAGGCTATTTCCTTAAAAAAAACAGGAGAAAAGTTCTTTTTGCGGCGGCTGATACATTCAGAGCTGCCGGTGGAATTCAATTGGAACAATGGGGAGAAAAATTGGATATTCCTGTGGTTTCAGGAGAAAAGGGCGCTGATCCTTCCTCTGTTGTTTTTAATGCTTTGAATTCGTATAAAAGAAATAATTTTGATGTGCTGCTGATAGATACTGCAGGAAGGGTGCATACAAAAGAGAATCTCATGAATGAATTGGGCAAAATTAAAAAGGTTATCAATAAAGAGTTTCCCGATGAGCCGAAAGAGGTATTATTGGTTCTTGATGCTACGATAGGTCAGAATGCTATTGTTCAGGCAAAGGAGTTTATGAAATTTTCCGGATTAACTGGGATTATTCTTACAAAGATGGATGGAACAGCAAAGGGAGGAACAATAATTTCCATTGCCAAAGAATTTTCTCTCTCTGTAAAATTCATAGGAATAGGAGAGAGAGTTGAGGATTTTCTTCCATTTTCCCCTGAAGAATATAGCAGATTTCTTTTCGGATGATGAGTAAATATTTCTATATGAATCTTGCAATAGAGCTTGCAAAAAAAGGTATTCTTTATACAAGTCCCAATCCTATGGTGGGTGCTGTTTGTGTTAAAGATGGAAAAATCCTTTCAAGTTCATATCATTATAAGTTTGGGGAGCTTCATGCTGAGAGAAAGTGTTTGATGAAAAATCTTGATTTTTCTGGAGCTGAGCTTTATGTTAACCTTGAGCCATGTTCCCATAAGGGTAAGACTCCTCCCTGCACTGACATAATTATTGAAAAGGGAATAAAAAAGGTTTACATAGCTCACGAGGATCCCAACCCGAAGGTTAAAGGGATTGAGGTTTTAAGAGAAAGTGGGATTAATGTTGAGTTAGGGATTTTAAAAGAGAAAGCAATTGATTTGAATCAGGCTTTTTTATGTAATATGATTGAAAAGAAACCGTATGTAACATTAAAGATAGCAACATCACTTGATGGTAAAATGGCAACTTATTCCGGAAAATCAAAGTATATAAGTTCTCCAAGTGTTTTAAAATATGTTCACCTTTTACGGTCGGAAAATGATGCTATCCTTGTAGGAATAAATACAGTATTAGAAGATGACCCTGAATTAACTGTAAGACTGAAGGGGTATGAAAAAAGGATAAAAAGGGTTATTCTTGACTCAAGTTTGAGGTTTCCGATCAACTCAAAGCTTTTCAAGACAAGAGATAAATCTGAAATCATAATTTTTACCTTAAAAAAATCAGATAAAGAGAAGAAAGAAAAATTGAAAAATGCAGGGATTATTATCAAAGAAGTTAATGAAGACTCAAAAGGTGTTTTGGCTTTGGATGAAATTATTAAGGAACTTTACAATATGAATGTCGGAAAACTTCTTGTAGAAGGAGGGACAAAGGTAGCTTCTGCATTTTTAAAACAAGGAAAGGTGGATAAGATTATTCAGGAAATAGCGGTAAATAAGATATTAGGAGGAGATTTTTCATATTCTACAGAGTTGAAGTTTAATATTCCCGAGGAGGGAGAAATTATTAAAGACTGGAAAATTTATGATATGGATGATAATATAATTATAGAAGGATCAATAAATGTTTACGGGTATAATTGATAATTTAGGAAAGGTTGAAAATTTTATTAATAATTCACTTAAAATAATTCCCGATGATAAGGAGAAATATTCTGATGTTGTTATAGGGGAGAGTATTGCCATAAATGGGGTTTGTCTTACTGTGGAAAAAATTGATAATTTTTTTCTTGAATTTTTTGTCTCAAAAGAGACTCTGGAAAAAAGTAATCTGAAGTATTTAAGAAAAGGTGATCTTGTTAATTTGGAAAGAGCTATGAAAATAGGAGACAGATTTTCCGGACACATTGTTCAAGGACATGTGGAGGGAGA
>JALXDT010000052.1 GCA_027070475.1 Candidatus Aminicenantota bacterium
CCACCTGTAGTTAGTATTTTCATAAAAAAATTATATACTATTCAAAATAACAATACAAAACAATATTGATATGAAATCAAATCCTATGGTAATATAAAAATATGAAAGAGAAAATTCTTGAACTTAAGGGAATTAAAAAATCATATCCGAGTGGCACACTACTTTTGGGTAAAACCGAAGTTTTAAAGGGAATAAATTTGAATGTTTTCAAAGGAGAGATTTACTCTCTTTTGGGGCATAATGGAGCCGGTAAAACAACAACTTTTAAAATTATAACAGGAATTTCAAAACAGGATGAAGGGGATGTTTTGTTTAAAGGCAAAAAATTCTCCCTTAAAGACAAAAGACAAATTGGTTTTTTACCCGAAAGGCCCTATTTTTACGAGTATTTAACAGGAAGAGAGTTTCTTGAATTTTCGGCAAATCTCTTTGGAATCAAAGCGGATAAAAAAAAGATAGATGATCTTCTTGAGCTTGTTGAGCTAAAGGAAGCTGAAAACCGACAGCTTAAAAAATATTCAAAGGGAATGCTTCAAAGACTCGGAATTGCTCAGAGTATAATAAATGACCCTGAATTAATCATATTAGATGAACCTTTAAGCGGACTTGATCCGATTGGAAGAAAAAAGCTAAGGGATATTATTTTAGGCTTAAAGGAAGAGGGAAGGACAATAATATATTCATCTCACATACTTCAGGATGCTGAAATCATAAGTGATAGAATTGGCATTATAGTCAAGGGCAAAACCGTAATGGAGGGGAGCCTTGAAGAGCTTGTTAGCGGAGAGGTGAGAGAGGTTGAGGTGGGAATATACGGATTAAACAGTTTGCCTGAAGACATTAACTATCTGAAGTCAGAGAAAAAAGCAAATGTTTTTTATGTTACCGTAAAAGATATTGATGAGGCTAATATTTTAATAGAAAAAGTAATAGATTCCGGAGGTAAAATAAAATTTTGCAATCCGATAAGAAAGAGCCTTGAAGAATTATTCTGGGAGATAAAAAATGAAAATAATAGCAATAGCTAAAAATACATATAAAGAAGCCGTAAGGAGTAAACTTTTCCTACTCTTAACTCTCTTTTCCATTGCTTTTATCCTCTTTTCAAAGGTTGTTTCACTTTTGGTAATATCAAGCGGAGAAAAGGTAATAATTGATTTGGGCCTTGCAGTAATAGAAATCTTTACGGTTCTTTTGTCAATCTTAATAAGTGTAAATCTTTTTTATAAAGAGAGAGATAAAAGAACAATTTTCAATATTCTTTCAAAACCGATCTCAAGGGAAGAATTTATAATAGGCAAATTTTTAGGTTTGTCATTTACATTATTAATCTCAATCCTAATTTTAGGCATTGTTTTTATAAGCTATTCACTTGTTGTTTTAGGAAAATTATCTCTTTATATTTTCCCTCAACTTTTCTTGTTTTTTATAGAAGGAGAAATCCTGATAAGCTTTTCCCTTCTCTTTACCTCTGTCTCAACTCCCATACTAAGTTCTATTTTTTCTGCGGGAATATATGTTGTCGGTAATTTTTCCTCGAACTTTTTGCTTTATTATGAAGCAAAAGTAAAGGGAATGGTTAAATTCTTAGTAAACGTTGTATACTACCTACTACCCAATTTTTCAATTCTTAACTACAAAAACCAGCTTGTTTACACAAAAGGAATAGCTTTCGGTAATCTAATAAATGCCACAATATACGGAATCGATTATGCTCTTCTTATCCTTGTTTTAAGTATGATAGCTTTTAAAAACAGAGAAATTTTATAAAATGAAAAAGAGTATAGTTCTCTATCTCGTAGTTATTATTCTTTTCGGAGTAAGCTTTTTATTTAATTATAATTTTAAAAAGAAATTCTTTGAATCCAATGAAGCACTTTACATTTTTCCGAAAAAAACCTTGAAAATGATATCATTGGGTTTTAATAATGTAATAGCTGACTTTTACTATATCTGGATGATCCAATTTTACAGCAGCACAGGGATAGGCGAAAGGATAGAGTATCTTCCTAAAATCCTTGAAACGATAGGGGAATTAGACCCTAAATTTTCCGAACCTTTTACAATAGGAGGAATGATAGCAGCTCTTCAAGCGGGGAGACTTGACCTTGCTCTTAAAGCCCTTGAAATAGGCTTGAGGTATGAGCCCTATGAGTGGACAATGGCAATGGATGCAGGGTACTATCTCAGAAAGAGGAAAATGTATAAAAAAGCTTTTTACTACTATGACATTGCAGCTCACAGAGAAGATTCACCGGAATTTTTAAAAAGAGTATGGGCCGATATAGCATGGAAATCAGGGGATCTTATGTTTTCATACAAATTATGGGAAGATATTCACAAAAAGGCTAAAACAAACTATGAAAAGGAAGTTTCCTATCATCATCTCTATATGATCAAATTTGAAATGGATAAAAAAAAGCTTGAACCCATAATTGAGAAATTTTATAGTATCTTTGGTAGATACCCTCAGAGCCTTGAGGAATTATATATAAAAGGATATATAAGATTTATACCAAAAGATTATGATGGAGATCCCTACATATACAATCCTGAAACAGGGAAAATCAAATCAAGGAAAAGATTTTTATGGAAATAATTTTATTTGAGAAAATAGCTGTAATTCTATTCGGGCTTGTTTTCGGAAGTTTTTTCAATGTTCTTATTTACAGACTACCAAGGGAAATGAATATAGCAAAGCCAAGATCCTTCTGTCCTGTATGTAAACATCCTATTCCTTGGCATCACAATATTCCGGTGATAAGCTACATAGCTTTAAAAGGCAGATGTCATTTTTGCGGAGCAAAGATTCCGATAAGATATCCTATTGTTGAAATTCTAACCGGAATCCTCTTTTACTTGAATTTTATAAAATTCGGATTAAACAGAACTTTCTTAATTAATACTGTTTTTTCCTCTATTTTTTTTATTCTCTTTTTCACTGACCTTGAAAAAAGAATTCTTCCAGATGAGCTTACCATAGGGGGAAGTATATTTGCGATAGGTATATCATTTTTAAGAAATGATATTTATTGGGTTGAAGCATTGGTCGGAGGATTAATTGGATTTATGATTTTCATCGGAGCTTATTATCTTTTTTTAAAGACAAAGAAAAAGGAGGGTTTAGGATGGGGAGATATAAAATATATAATTCTAATCGGAGCTTTTTTCGGACTACTGAAAATGCTTCTAATTATAATACTATCTTCCATACTTGGAGTTATACTCTGGTTAATAATGGTATTAATTTTTAAAAAAGAAAAAGATTATGAACTTCCCTTTGGCTCATATCTTTCAATAATCTCATTGGTTTTCGTATTCTACGGGGATAAAATCATAATCACCTATAACTCACTATTCAGATGAGGTCAGAAAGAATTATTTCCATAATTTTAATAATTTTTCTTATATTCTCCTTCTCAATACTTGAAACAGATATAATAAAAGCAAAGCAGGGGAAAGGAGATATATCCATTCAATCCCTCGAAAAGAGAGTAAGGCTATTCTTTATTATAAGTATTCTGTTTTTATTAATTTTTTTCATCTTTTTGATAATACAGTTAAGAAAGGAATTTAAAGGAGAAAAAAAAGAAAATATACCCTCTATAATAAAAGTCTTTGAAAATATACAGCTTAAAGAAAATGAACTTAAAAAAGAGAGTGAAACAGAAAGGAAGAAGGCTGAGGAAGCAAGGCTTTTATACTCAACCCTATTTGAGCATTCAAATATAGGAATTATTCTCATTGACCAACACGGGAGAGTGGAAAATTTTAATACTACGGCAAAGGAGCAAATCTTCCAAGGCAAGTCCATACCTGTTTTCGCAAAAGCGGAGGATATACTACCTCCGGAGATAAACAGCATATTATCATCTGACAATGGTAAATTCTCTGAAGCTAACATAGGAGTAAAAGATAAAATTTTCAATATCTCCCTAATTCGTTCAGCAAACAATAAGACTTTTCTCTTTCTCAGAGACATCACAGAGATAAAAAAAATTGAGAGAATGCTTTCCATTAAAAAAGAAGAAGAAAAGTTGGGACAGATGGCCTCATATCTTGCCCATGAAATCAAAAACAGTTTGGGCATTATAATAGGGTACATCAAACTTGTCTTAAAAAATCGTGAGTGTAGAAAAATAGAAAAAGCTCTGAATGAAAGCCAGAAACTTTTAAAAATGATGGAAGACTATTTAAGCCTTTCAAAAAATATTAACAAAAAAGAACAAATTTTAAGCCTGAAAGAAGTAATCAAGGAAAGCAATATTGAAAACATTTCTTTGGAATTTTCCGAGAATTTTGAGGAAATAAGGATAAGTTTTGATAAGGAAATGCTTAAAACAATTTTTCTGAATCTTTTAAAAAATTCAAAGGAGGGCGGGGCAAATAAGGTTAGCCTGAGCTTTAAAGTAAACCCGAATTATTATACTGTTTTTTATGAAGACGATGGAATAGGCATAAAGGAAGAATTCAGGGATAAAATTTTCCTTCCCTTCTTTACAACAAAGAACAGTGGCTCTGGAATGGGTTTGGCTATAGTAAAAAAATTCCTGAATGATAGCGGAGGAGATATTGAATTATTATCTTCAGAAAAAGGTGTGAAATTTAAATTAATGTTTAAAAAATGATCGCCTATCAACTAGTGTCTCCTAATCTCTTCATCTTCATTCCATTTCTTTTATGAAATTAATCTTTTCTTATTAATCATTAAACTTGACAAATTAAAAATAAAAATTAATATATAAAATTTATCTATCGGAGGGAAAAATGAAAAGACTTTTTCTATTTTTTTCTATTATATTCTTTTTATTACCTTTATATTCAAAGGGGCAAAATGTCTGGGAAACCCCTGCTATTGTGGGTATAAACAAAGAAGAGCCCCATTGCACTCTTATCCCTTATGAAAATTTTAAAAAAGCAATAACAGGTATTAGAAAAGAATCGGTTTTTTATTCATCCTTAAATGGAAAGTGGAAATTCAATTGGGTAAAAAAACCGGATTTAAGGCCAAAGGATTTTTTTAAACTTGATTTTAATGATAAAAATTGGAATACAATTATAGTTCCGTCCAACTGGGAAACTCAGGGTTTCGGAAGGCCTATCTATCTGAATGTAAGGTATCCATTTAAAAAGAATCCCCCTTATATTCAGCATGATTATAATCCGGTGGGCTCATACAGAAGATATTTTACGATTCCTGAAAAATGGAGCCAGAGGGAAATCTTTGTACATTTTGATGGTGTGCAATCAGCTTTTTATCTTTGGATAAATGGTATTAAGGTGGGATACAGTCAAGGAAGTAGAACTCCGGCAGAATTTAATATTACAAAATATTTAAAAAAGGGCAAAAATTTGATTGCTGTTGAGGTTTACAGATGGTCAGACGGAAGCTATCTTGAAGATCAGGATATGTGGAGACTCAGTGGGATTTTCAGAGATGTCTATCTTATGGCTACTCCGAAAGTTCACATAAGGGATTTTGAAATAATAACAAAACCCGATTTGTCTTACAAAAACTGGCAGCTCAGGATAATAGCCAAGGTCAAAAATTACTCAAAATACCCGTTTAAAAAGATTAAAGTGAGAGGTAATATTTATAGTAAAGCCGGAGAAAAAATTAAATTGTCTAATAATCTTGAAAACACAACAATGTTTTTGGATTCAAAGGCTGAGAGTACACTTTTGTTGAAAACTGAAGTTATTAATCCTGAAAAGTGGTCAGCGGAAAAGCCTACACTTTACACTTTAATACTAAATCTTTTTGATGAGAATAACAATCTGCTTGAAATTGAAAGTGCGAAGTTCGGATTTAGAAAGGTTGAAATAAAAAATGGCAATCTTCTTTTAAACGGGAAAGCTATTTTAATAAAAGGAGTTGACAGGCACGAGCATAATCCTATTTTAGGGCACTATTTGACAGAAAAACAGATGATTGAGGATATCAGGATTATGAAAAGATTTAATATAAATGCAGTCAGAACTTCACACTATCCCAATGATCCAAGATGGCTTGAACTCTGCGATGAGTATGGAATATATATTGTGGATGAAGCAAATATAGAATCCCATGGCATAGGATATAATCCAGAGAAAACTCTTGCCAATAAACCTGAATGGAGAAAGGCTCATTTTGAAAGGTATAGAAGAATGGTTGAAAGGGATAAAAACCATCCCTCTGTAATCATCTGGTCCATGGGTAATGAAGCAGGAGATGGAACAAACTTTGAGTATATAAGCTATTGGTCTCATTTAAGGGATCCGGTAAGACCTGTTCAGTATGAAAGAGCCGGTTTAAGAGCTCACACAGATCTTGTTGTACCAATGTACAGTCGGATTGAAGATCTCGTCAACTATGCAAAAAAACATAAGGACCGTCCCCTTATAATGTGTGAATATGCCCATGCAATGGGTAATGCTGTGGGAAATTTAAAAGAGTACTGGGATGTAATAAGAAAATATAGAGTTTTACAGGGAGGGTTTATCTGGGATTTCATAGATCAGGGATTATTAAAAAAAGATAAAAATGGAAAAATATTTTATGCCTACGGAGGAGATTTTGGAGATAATCCGAATGATAATAATTTCTGTATAAATGGTTTGATCTTTCCCAATAGAAAAGTCCAACCTGAAATCCGGGAGGTAAAAAAGGTATATCAAAATGTCCACTTTAAACCATTAAATCTACTTAAAGGAGAAATTGAGGTTTACAATGAATTCTTTTTTACAAATTTGAGTGAATTTAATATCTTCTGGAATTTAATGGAAAATGGTAAAATAGTTGAAAAAGGAGAAGTCCTAAGCCTTAATCTTCCTCCACAGAAAAGAAAGGTAATAAAAATCAAATACAATAAAAACCTGATTAAGCCTGATAATGAATATTTTTTAAATATTTCAGTGAAATTAAAAAATGATACAAAATGGGAGAAAAAGGGATTTGAAATAGCTTTTGAGCAGCTAAAACTTCCTTTTAAAAGAAAAATAAGAGTAAGGAAACTACACTCGAAAAAAATTTCCAATTTTAATATTGCGGAAAACCAAAGGGAATTAAAAATTATGTCAGACTCTTTTTTAGTGAGCTTTTCAAAAAAGACAGGAACAATTGGAACTTTAAAGTATGGAGATTTAAAGATAATAGATAGTAAAGATAAAGTAGCAGGACCTGTGCTCAATGTTTTCAGGCCTCCGACAGATAATAATATGGACCTTGCAAAATCTTATATTAAAAAATTGATGGAAGAAAGAGGGTGGTCAAAAGATAAGGTTATTGCCCAAATGAAGAGCTGGGGGTACAAACAGGATTATATAAACAAAATTCTGAATATGAGAACATGGTATAACACAAATTTAAACAGACTAAAAAGAAAAATTAAATTATTCGAATATGAAAAAACAAAAGACGGAACTGTTGTGGTTCATATTATTACAAAGAATATAGGAACCAAGGATGCAGGTTTCATAAGGGATGCCACATATTTTATAAAAAATGATGAGAGAATTAAGGTTAAAAATCTCATTATTCCTTATGGTAAACTACCGATTTTACCTAAAATAGGAGTAAAAATGCTTGTTTCAGGAAAGCTTGAAAATATAAAATGGTATGGAAGAGGGCCTGAAGAAAATTATCCGGACAGGAAAACAGGTTATCCGATAGGAATATACAAAAAGAATATATGGGATTTCTTTGTCCCCTATTTGAAACCGCAGGAAACAGGAAACAGAGAAGATGTGAGATGGATTTCTCTAACAAACAAAAAGGGAGAAGGAATTTTAATAAAGGGAGAAAAGACTTTTTCTTTTACAGCTTTAAAATACACTCCCAATCAAATAATAAAAGCCAAACATCCGAATGAACTTAAACCCATTAAAGATATCTTTATTTCAATAGATGCAAAAGTTTTAGGATTGGGCAATGAAAGCTGTGGCCCAGGTGTGCTTAAAAAATATATTTTAAAAGCAGAAAAGACAAAATTTGACTTTGAGATAATTAAAAATAAAGACAGTTAGTA
>JALXDT010000053.1:0-6333 GCA_027070475.1 Candidatus Aminicenantota bacterium
TATTCCAATTATCTAAAACATAAATAATGACTCTTCTTCCTTTTTCCTCATTATTTCTTAACAAAACTGAAGTGATTTTCGCAAAAGAAAAACTCTCATTTATTGAAATATGATTATTATTTTCTATCGCTGATATTATTTCTTCAATTTCCATAAGTTAAGAATTTTGTTGACTATAAAGCTTTGTGTGCAATCTTCTTACAAGCTCTTTTTTGCTTGGAACAGGGAATAGCATAAGAACAACATTTAAATTTGTAGAAATCGGTTCCCCTGAATCTTGATGAGATTTCTTTAATTTTTCTAGTTCTTCATCAAAAGTTTTCTTTAAGCTGTTTATTTCATCCTCATATTCTTTTTTAAATTCATCCGTGGTCTCATCTGTATGTTTTTCAAAGACTTTAGATGTGTATGTACATAAAAGAGGTATGGTTACCGAATTAAATAAATCTTGTAATTTTTTTTCTCCTGTTTGAAGTTTATCTAATTCTGAAAACCAATAATCTTTTTCTTTCAAAGGTTAAATTTGCCTACATAAACTCAGGCGAAATTGAAAAAGGTATTGTATTTTTTGAACAAATAGTAGCTAAATATCCGAATAATGCTGCTGTTTTAAATCAATTGGGAGATCTCTATTTTATCAAAGGTGATTATAAGAAAGCGGAAGAATATTTCAATCTCTCTGTAAAGATATCACCTCTAAATTATTACTCCTATTTTAAAATAGGGGTAATTAATATTAGAAAAAATAATATTGAGTCTGCAAAAGAAAACCTCATAAAAGCTCTTGAATCTGGGAATAATATTGAAGATCTTTACTATTATCTCGGGGTAATTGCAAAGAGAGAAGGAAATTTAAAGTTAGCTTTAAGGTATTTTAAAGGAGAGGTAAGTTTATTCCCGGAGAATTATAAAGTTTACAAGAGTCTTGCTGAGATTTATAAGAAATTGAGCCAGTATGAAAAAGAAATTTATTATCTTAAGGTAATTATAAATTATAAACCTGAATCTGTTGAACCCTATTTTGAACTTGCTAAGGCCTACCTTTTATTAAATCGAAATTTAAGTGAAACAGTTCCCCTTGTTTTAAAAGGAATTCAGAATTGTAAGGATGTAAAAAAACTTCCTGAAGCATATATGCTCCTATCAGAGATTTATAAATTTCTTGGTGATAGTAAAAAAGCTCTTTACTATAAAAAATTATCGATTAAGATAAAAAAATACGGGCTTAGTAAATCTCCGGTTTTTTAAACTTTCTTGATTTTATCAAAGTATTAGATTAAAATTAAAAAATGAAAAAAATAATTTTTATTTTATTTTTAATCTCTTTGTTTGTTTCCATCAGTTGGGGAGCTAATCTAAACTTTCTTTTTTCATCCAATACGGTTATTCATAGCGATGAGGATTATAAGAATCTTTATGGAGCAATGGCTTTTGGATGGGATACGGGTGTAAACTTTGAACCAATTTTAGGCGCAGATATAGGAATAAAATTTGGTCAATCCTATGACACGGGATTTCTTTCATACACAAAGGAAAATATATCTCTTAATAAGAATATTATTACCGCGTTTTTAGATGTTTATCCACTCACTCTATTTATGAATGATTTTTACTTTTATCTTGAGCCTTTTTTTGTTATGGAAACAGATATTATTATGTATAAAGAGAAAACTCCTCTGGATGAGTTTTCTGGGAATAAAGCTCTTTTTTCATTTGGTGGGGGAATATGTTTAAATCTGAAAAGAAAGATTAAATTGCTCTTTTCTGCAAAATATAGAAATTTAAGCCCGATTTCTCCCTCGATTGGTAGGGAGATTAATACAGAAGGATTAATTATTGAAGCCAGTTTAAGACTAACAGTCTTTAATCTATGAAAGGGTTTGATATAATTAATCTTGAGGAATGTTCCTCTTCAAATACTTATTTAAAAGATAGAGTTGATTTTTATCTGCCTTATACTATTGTCAGATGCATAAAACAAACAGAGGGTAAGGGGAGATGGGGAAGAAGATGGTTTTCCATGAAGGATAAAAGCCTCACTTTTAGTATACTCTTTGCTATCAGAGAAAGTGAGGAGTATATCTATTATCCTCTAATAATTGTTTTATCCTTAATAAAACTTTTGGAAAACTATTCTTTTAATCCCTTTTTTTTATGGCCCAATGATATTTATATTGGTAATAGAAAGCTTATAGGAATATTAAATGAGAGTATTACGAGGGGGAGTAATAGCTTTTTGATTTCGGGGATTGGTATTAATGTAAATCAAGAGGAGGAGGATTTCCCCCAGCCCATAAAGGATACAGCTATTTCGCTGCGGATGATAAGCGGAAAAATTTTTAACCTTGAAAAGATACTTAATGAGTTCTTAAACAAATTGTCTTTTTATATAAAAAATAGATTGTCATTGGACTCTATAAATAAAGTTTTAAAGGAAAATTCTCTTATTAAGGAAAATGAGGAGATTGTAGTAAAGTTAAGAGATAAGACAATTTCAGGGGTGTTTAAAGGATACACCAGGGATTTTAAACTGAAACTTCTGGTTGGAGGAAAAATTATAGAGTTTTATAACGGGGATGTTTTGAGGGTAAAAAATGCTGGTGATTGATATAGGAAATTCAAATGTAAAATTGGGATTTTTTAAATCCGATATTTCAAGTTTGAAAGTTGAGGTTTTCAATAGTGTTGAGGATATTCCGGAACTTAATATTGATTATATTGTTTATTCAAGCGTTTCACCTTCTAAAGAAAAAGAGGTCTTCCGAAAGATAAAAGCTGAAAAAATAGAGGAGATAAATCCCCTGGAGATAAAATCCATGAAGTTTAAATATACTCCCATTTTCTCCCTGGGCAAGGATAGAGTTGCTGTGGCATACGGAGGGTTTAAACTTTATGGTGGAGATTCACTAATAGTAGATCTCGGAACGGCAATTACCTTTGATTTTGTTGATGGAAATGGAGTTTTCAAAGGGGGGATGATTTTACCGGGGCCTCAGACAGTTTTGGATTGTTTGAAGTTAAAAACCGAAAAGGTAAAGGTTAATGTTTTTAGTCCTCTGACTGAATTAGGAAATAGTACCGTTGAATCAGTAAATTCAGCTATTACAAATGCTATTTTAGGCATAATTGAAAGACTATATAAAAAAAGCAAAGCTAAAAGAGTGATAGTTACAGGTGGTTATTTTTCAATCTTTGAAAATTTATTAAAAGGATTTGATATTGTTTATGATAAGTGGCTTGTTTTAAAAGGGCTCTATTTTTATGGAAGAAGGCAAAAACAGTAACTATTTTTATGCAATCGCCTATGAATTTTTAAGCAGGACGAAAAGAAGCTATTTTTTAACTCCACTTGAGATTGATTTGATTATAAAATGGCAAAAGGAAAGGATACCATTATCTGTTGTTCTTAAAGGATTAGAGGCAGGCTTTAAAAAAAGTGGTAGAAAGAAAACACTCCTCTATTTTAAAGGTTTTGTTGAAAGGGAGTATAAAAACTTTTCAAAAGCATCTGTAGGCAAAAGAAGGAGCTACAAAGGAGAAAAAAAAGATGATAGCTATAATGAGCTAATGGGTTTAATAGAGCTAATAAAAGATGATGATTTTAAAAGTTTGTATGAGGATTTTTTTTCAAAAGAAAGAAGTTCTCAGGAACGGGAAGATTTTGACAGAACAATTGATAATAAGATTATTGAAATATTTGGTTCGGAAATGGATAAGTACAGAGAGGAATGGGAGAAAAAATTTTCATTTATACGTGTTGATGAAGAGACAAAACTATCCCTTGTAAAAAAATATCTCATAGTTAAAAAGAGAGAAGAACTCAGGCTTTTCTCTGTTTTGATTTAAAAAAGCAGAGATTTTGGACTCAAGAGAGTGGGCTTGAATATTTAAAAAAATTTAGATAAACTTTCCGATGGGAGAAAATCATAAAAGATTTGGGACCTTTGACGGGGTCTTTGTCCCTACAATATTAACCATTATTGGTGTCATCCTATATCTTAGATTAGGTTGGGTTGTAGGTCATGTGGGGCTTTTGGGAGCCTTCCTAATTATAATTCTTGCCCATATTTCAACAATAACCACAGGGCTTGCGATGGCTTCAATGACCACGAATGTAAAAATAGGAGACGGGGGATTTTACTCAATATTGTCAAGATCTCTGGGGCTTGAAATAGGAGGTGCAATCGGGATTTCTCTTTATATATCTCAAACCTTATCCATTGCACTCTACATAATAGGTTTTACTGAAATATGGGTCAGTCTTTTCCCTCAACATCCGGCTAAATTGGTTTCATCTGTTGTCCTTCTTTTAATTCTCATACTTTCCATAGTCAATGCAAAGATAGCCATAAAATCACAGTATATAATTTTGACAATAATCGCTCTCTCCTTAATTTCTTTTTTTATGGGAGAGAAGGATACAAGTGTTCATATTGTTTTATGGAACGCACATCCATCGCTTTCTTTTTGGGAAGTCTTTGCCGTCTTTTTCCCTGCGGTAACAGGTATAAGTGCGGGAGCTGCGCTTTCAGGAGAGCTTAAAGATCCAAGGAAAAATATCCCCATTGGAATGCTATTTGCGATAGGCATAGGTTTTTTTATTTATATCGCCGTAGCTTTGTGGCTTGGAATATCAGCCACCCCTTCACATCTTTTGAGTGATAATCTTATTTTTGAAAAAATCGCAAGATGGAGATGGCCTGTCATCGGAGGGATAATGGGGGCTACACTATCTTCTGCTATAGGAAGTATTTTGGGAGCTCCGAGAATTCTAATGGCTCTGGGACAGGATAGAATTATCCCTTTTTACAAAATATGGGCATGGAGAAGTAAGAATGGTGAACCAAGATATTCCCTTCTTTTTACAGCAATAATTGTTGAAATAAGTATTCTTCTCTGGGATTTGAATTCCATAGCTCCACTTCTTACAATGTTTTTCCTTATAACTTACAGTATGATAAATCTTGCAACCTACATTGAAAAAACAATAGGAATTACCTCTTTCAGACCGAGCTTTAAAATTCCTTCTATTATCACTCTTATCGGAGGGGTCTGGTGTCTTCTTACAATGTTTCTGATAGATAGTCTTTTTGCTGCGATTTCCATAGTGTTAATTGTTATCTTTTATGTGATTCAGGTCAGAAGAGGACACAAAACTCTCTGGGGGGATGTGAGAGGGGCTATGTTTACAGCCATAGCTGAATGGGCTCTTAAAGTTTCTGCGAAGATGCCAAAAACACCAAAGAATTGGAAACCGAATTTAATGATTCCTGTTGAAGATCCGAAAAAGTGGGAAGGAATAATGAGATTTGTAAAAGATATAGTTTATCCTAAGGGAACATTGAGAGTTTTTTCAATTAAAGCTTATGAAAGAGAGCTACCTTTAAGAATTTCTCATTTGATTGATTTCTTCTTTAAGCATGGTGAAAGAGATGAAAGAGATTTTAGAGTCAAAGGAGTTAAGGAACTAAAAAAAGAGTTAGCTCAACTTGTTGAGCCGATAAAAAAGGAAGGTATTTTTACCACTGCAATGGTTATTGAATCCGAGAATTTTCTTGAAGGAATAAATATTGTGACTCAGGTTATGAAAGGAATGTTTTTCCCTCCTAATATTATGTTTTTGACAATGAGTGAGGATAAGAGAAAAGATGATAGACTTGAGCAGCTTATAGCTATAGCAATAAAGGAAAGTATTGGTTTGCTTATTCTTGGTTTGAATAAAAGTGTGATGTTTAAGAACAAAAAAGTTGTTAATTTATGGATTAGAGATAAGAGTCCAAATCAAAATCTTGCCACACTTGTCTCCCTTGAGATTTTTAAGGAATGGGGAAAGTTAAGATTGATAAGAGTAACTGATAGTGAGGAAAAATTTGAGTTTGAAAGGGATGATTTGAAAAGAATTGTTGAAGAGCAGAGGCTACCTCTGAAATCAGAATTGGTTGTTATGGTTGGAACTTTCTGGGAAAGACTGAATGACACTCCTCCAGCTGATATAAATATTTTCGGAATCTCAGGAGAGATGCGTGTGGAGAATATGCACAGAATAGTTGAGCTTACGGGAACCACCTGCCTTTTTGCGAAAGGAGCGGGGGATGAAGAGCTATCCTGTTAGGGAAAGCCATTATTAGCATTGAGTCATGAGCATTGAGCTCTGAGCTGATTTTGAAGGTTATTTGTTTAATGTTGTTAGTGTTTTTTTATTAATTAAAATTAATCGTAGGGGTAAATCTGGTGGAATAATTTTTTCAAAGAAAAAATTTCAGAATGCAGAGGGCAATATTGAAAAAACTATTATTGTATTGTATAATAATTTAAACGATTTATAAGGAGAAT
>JALXDT010000053.1:6343-8006 GCA_027070475.1 Candidatus Aminicenantota bacterium
ATTATGAGAAACGATATGTATGATTTATTCAGAAAGATTGTTGCCGAATGGAAGGGTTTTAAGGCCCCGAGTGCAATTGAGCGTGATATTGAAATAGATTTTTCATCAAATTCAATCATTGCAATTGTAGGAGTAAGAAGAGCGGGAAAGACTTATCTTATGTTTAATCTTATAAGAGAGCTAATTAAAGAAGTTGGAAAAGATAATATCCTCTATATAGACTTTGAGAATCCCAAACTGAGAGGGATTGGTGTTGAATATTTAGATGAAATCCTTGTGGCATTCAGGGAAATATTTAAACCCAAAAAGGATAAAAAGATTTTTCTTTTCCTTGATGAAATTCAAAATATAGATGGGTGGGAGAAATGGGTAAGAGCTCTTCATAATAGCGGAAAATATAAGATATTAATATCAGGCTCAAGTGCAACTCTTTTGAGTAAAGAAATAGCTTCCGCATTAAGAGGACGTAGCATAAATTATGAAGTGTATCCATTCAGCTTCAAAGAATTTTTAAAAGCCAAAAACTATTCATACGATATTGATATAATCAAATATACGGAAAAAAAGGGAGAAATTCTGAATTATCTTAATGAATATATCCGATTCGGCGGATTTCCCGAAGTGGTTTTAAACTCCGAAAGTTTAAAAGATAAAATTTTCGCTTCCTATTTTGATGCGATATTTCATCGTGATATTGTGGAAAGATACAGAGTAAGGAATATGAATCTTTTGGAAAATTTTCTTATGTATTTACTGAATAATAATACAAATTATATCTCATTGGGTAAAATGCAAAAATTTTTTAATACAATGGGAATGAAGGTTAGTAAAAAAACATTAGGTGAATACTTAAAATATGCAAAGGATGTTTTTTTTACATATCCTATTGAGATCTTCTCGTATAAAATAAAAGATAGGCTTCAATACCCTAAAAAAATTTATTCAATTGATGTTGGTTTTGCAAATTCTCTTTCACCTTCATTCTCAAAGAACACAGGAAGGCTTTATGAAAATATTGTTTTTCTTCATTTACATAGGATGAGATTAAAAAAATCACTTATGGGAATATATTATTGGAAAGACAGGGTGGGAAGAGAAACTGATTTTGTAATTACGGACAGCCTGAAACCTATAAAACTTATTCAAGTCTCTTACGATATCTCAAAACCAGAAACAATGAAAAGAGAAATAAAAGGATTATTAAAATCCATGGAAGAATTCAGTATTAATGAAGGCCTTATAATCACTGGCTTTTATTCAGGTGAAGAAAGATATGGAGATAAACATATAAAATTTGTACCGCTTTATGAATGGTTAATCACCAATTCATGAGTATTGTTTTATAGTTTTGCAAAACATGGAATATAGCATTGAGCTGAATCGTGAATGGTGAATGGTGAATCGTGAATTGGTTTAATATATCTTGTAGGGGCAATTCACCATATTAGCCCTGAGCCCATAGCCTTGAGCCTTGAGCTGATTTTTGAATTGTGAATTGTGAATAGTGAATAGCGAATCGGAACTGTTAGTGTTTAGTTTATTGTTGATTGTTTTTATAGAATTAACCGTAGGGGCAATTCATGAATTGCCACTACAGATATTTATTGCGGTTTAAATTAAATCTATTAAATAAAAAAAATATTAATTACAAGCAATAAGAAAC
>JALXDT010000054.1 GCA_027070475.1 Candidatus Aminicenantota bacterium
GGGCACAGAGGTTACACTGAATACAATTATCAGGAATCCATTTGGGCACCTCTGGAGCTATACCTCTCTTTTCAAGAGCAGCTGTTCCTGTAGGGACAGTACCATCAAAAGACATATGGGAAACAGGAATCTCATCCCCTTTAAGATGCATAACCTTTTCAATAACATTCTTTGCAAAATCATCAGCATCATCAGGAATGAGTCTCTTGGGCTCATAATATTTGTCAACTTCATCAAGAGAGCTGGGCACTTTAACCTCTGAAAGGGCATCGCTTGCTCTATCAACAGCTTCCCAGTTCATCTTAACTATTTTTTCGCCCTTTCTTGCAAAAGTTTTCTCAATATAGTCTTTTATAAGTTTTATTGCTTTATCTTCAGGAAGAACCCCTGAAATTTTGAAGAAGGCAGCTTGCATCACAGTATTAATTCTTCCGCCAAGTCCTACCTCTTTTGCTATTTTAAGAGCATTTATATTGTAAAATTTTATCTTCTTTTTAATTATAGTCTCCTGCATATCTCTCGTAAGGTGGTAGAATACCTCATCATTATCCCATAGAGAGTTCAAAAGAAAAACTCCGCCCTCTTTTAAAGGACCCAATATATCGTATCTGCCGATATATTCGGGCTTGTGAAGTGCAACAAAATCAGCTTTTGTAATAAGATAAGGAGATTGAATCTTATTCTTTCCAAACCTTAAATATGAAATTGTGATACCACCGGACTTTTTACTATCATATGAAAAATAACCCTGAGCATACATATCTGTGTTATCACCAATTATCTTAATGGAATTTTTGTTCGCTCCGACAGTACCATCCGAACCATAACCCCAGAATATTGCTCTGAAGGAACCTTCAGGTTCAGTATCAATTTCTTCCTTAATAGGAATTGATTTATGTGTAACATCATCAATGATACCAACTGTAAAGCCGTGAAAAGCTTCTCCGTCAAGATGATCATAAACTGCTTTTACCATTGAAGGAGTAAACTCTTTTGAACTTAAACCATATCTTCCACCTATAATTTTTATATCTGTCTCTTTGAGAGCTGCCACAACATCAAGATAAAGAGGTTCCCCGATTGAACCAGGCTCTTTTGTTCTATCAAGAACAGCTATCTTTTTGACTGTTTTAGGGATTACCTGAAGTAAATGTTTTACGGAGAAAGGTCTGTAAAGTCTGACCTTTATCTGCCCTACCTTTTCACCCCTTGCAACAAGGTAGTTAACTGTTTCCTCTATTGTATCAGCACTTGAACCCATTGAAATAATAATTTTCTCTGCTTCAGGATGACCGAAGTATTCAAAGATGTGGTATTCCCTTCCAATCTTTTCTGCAAATAATTTCATATATTTTTCAACTATATCAGGTGTGGCTTCATAGTATTTGTTAACTGTTTCTCTTCCCTGAAAATAAACATCAGGATTCTGAGCTCCGACCTTTGCAAATGGTTTATCAGGATTTAATGCTCTCCTTCTGAACTCTTCAACATATTTCATATCAATAAGCTCTGCTAATGTATCATAATCGATTACCTCAACTTTCTGAATTTCATGGGAAGTTCTGAATCCATCAAAAAAGTGTAAAAATGGAACCTTCGCTTCCAGAGTTGAAAGATGAGCTATTACAGCTAAATCCATCGCTTCCTGAACAGAGGAAGATGGCATCAGAGCAAAACCTGTATTTCTAACAGACATAACATCAGAATGATCTCCAAAAATTGATAATGATTGGGCAGCCAAAGATCTTGCTGAAACATGGAAAACCGTAGGAAGCATCTCTCCGGCTATCTTGTGCATATTCGGAATCATTAACAAAAGTCCCTGAGAAGCAGTAAAGGTTGTTGTCAGCGCACCGGCTGAAAGAGAACCGTGAACAGCTCCAGAAGCTCCCCCCTCTGACTGCATCTCAATTACTTCAACCGTTTCTCCGAAAATGTTCTTTCTTCCGAATGATGCCCAGGAATCAGCTAATTCTCCCATTGGTGATGAAGGTGTAATAGGGTAAATAGCTGCTACTTCACTAAACGCATAGCCCACATGTGCAGCGGCTGTGTTTCCATCAATCGTTTGCATTTTCTTGCTCATTATAAAGCCTCCTAACTTTATATAAATTATAGTTAGAATTTTAACACAGGCCCCTTGTTTAGTCAATTGGAAAAAATGAGTTTAAAACAATCTTGATAAAAAAGTATATCTGCTATCTTATCTTTTCAATCAATGTTTTTATATAATTGAAATCCCTTTTATTTGTCGTTATAGGAGTGAAAACAATGCCTTTAAAGTTTTTTGGTATGAGTTTTATTATTTTCATAAGTTCTTTTTGATTTACTAATTC
>JALXDT010000055.1 GCA_027070475.1 Candidatus Aminicenantota bacterium
TATTGTTCTTATTACAATAATAATTGAAAGAAGTTTCTTTACTCTAACAATAAAAATTAGTGTTAAGAGAATAAAGGTATAGGTCAAAGCGGTTCCCATATCATTACCTGCAACAATAAGTAAAATAGGTAATCCTACTATTATTGAAGCTTTTGAAAAATCAATGAAATTTAAACCATCTTTATAATATTTCCTGAAAATTTTTGCTATTAGAAGAATAGTTATTATTTTGCCAAATTCGGAAGGTTGAATCCCTACACCGCCTATTCCTATCCATGATTTTGTTCCCGCAATATTTTTGCCAAAAAAGATTAAGCCTGTTAGGACAAGTAAAAGAATCAAATAAAGTGAAGGAGAAATATTTATAAAAAATTTATAATTAATCAAAGAAAAGAAAAAGAAGAGTAATAGAGATAATACCAACCATATTATTTGTCTTTCAAAAAAAGGTTGGCCTGTGGACTTATAAATAGAGTAAAGAACAAATATTCCTATTGTTGTAATAGCCAATGGGGTTAGGAGAAGAGAGAAATTAAAATATTTTAAATATTTTTTCATTTTTTATTTTTCACCTCATTAAAATATATTTTCATGATTTCTTTAGAAAGGGGAGCAGCAGACTCTCCACCACTTCCTGCATGTTCTAACATGATTACTACAACTATTTCTGGATTATTGCAGGGAGCAAAAGCTCCGAACCATGAATGATGAAGCCATCTTCGATCCTCCTTATTCTTCACTTTTGTTTTTAATGTTTCTTTACTTACTACCTGAACGGTACTCGTCTTTCCACAAACATCAATATTAGCTAATTTAGCTAATTTCCCTGTTCCTTTTTCTCCATTCACAACTAACCACATTCCCTTTATTATTTTTTCAAAATTATCTCTTTTGATTTTTACATACTGTTTTTTGGGATGATAAGTTTTTAAAAGATGTGGAGGATAGTAAAACCCTCTGTTTGCAATTATTGAGAAAAGCTGAGCTATTTGAATAGGTGTGACCAATAGAGGACCCTGTCCAATTGATACTGAAATGGTTTCTCCAGGGAACCAGATAACTTTAAATCTCTTGAATTTCCACTCCCGGGAAGGGACCAATCCACTTTTTTCACCTACAAGATCTATCCCCGTTTTTTTACCAAGCCCCATCATTTTAGCATACTTTTCGATTAAATCAATTTTAAGGTTTTTCCCTAACAGGTAGAAGTAAACATCACAGGATTGTTCTATAGCTTTCGTAAGATTTACAGGCCCGTGGCCTGTGCTTTTCCAGCAATGAAAGATTTTATTATAGATTTCTTTGTAGCCATAACAGTTTATTATTTTATTTTCATTTATAATTCCTTCTTCTAAGCCCGCCAGCCCTACAATCAATTTAAAGATTGATCCAGGAGAGTAAAGACCGCTTATACTTTTGTTTATTAGTGGTTTACCTTCAGTATTAATTAATTCATCCCATTTTTTTTTAGAAAAATAGGATGTGAATAAATTTGGATCAAAAAGGGGAGTGGTTACCAGGGAAAGAATTTCTCCGTTTTTTGGATTTAAAACTATAGTTGATCCTATTAATTTTTTTCTTTCCATCATTTCTTCAATTTTCTTCTGGAGTTTTAAATTTATTGAGAGATAAAGAGTATCTCCTTTTTGAGGGGGTATTTCTTTAATCACATTTTGAAGAATATTAAGGTTGTTTACTATTTTTAGTTTGTACCCATCTCTCCCTTTAAGTTTGTTTTCGTAAAATCTTTCAAGTCCATATTTCCCTACAAAATCTCCGATTTTTAGTTTAAATTTTTTGATTTCCTTTGCATTGGCTTCTCCAATATATCCTAAAAAACTGCTGCAGCTTTTTTTCAAAGGGTATAATCTTCGTGGGGAAACTCTTATTGAAATGTATCTGAATTCTCTTCTGTTTGAGAATACATAGTTTACCACTTTGATTGGGATATCCTCTTTTATTAAATAGTATGTCCCCATGTTTTTTAAGCTGAAATTAGTATTGCCCTTTAAAAGGGAAAATATTTTTTTTATTTCTTCCTCTGTTTTTTTCTTTTTAGAGGGAAGATAATTCTCTTTGGGTATTACTAAATCAAAAGAGAGTCTATTATCTGCGATTATGTTGCCTTTTTCATCTTTTATTAATCCCCGAAGGGGAGGTATTCTCTCTTTCCTGAGAATATTCTTTTCGGCTGCTTTTTCATACTTTTCATAATCTATTATCTGAATTTTCCAGAAAAACAAAAAAATCAGAAAAATAAAAAAAGCTATTATTATAAAGAATATCTTCAAGTTTCTTTTTTTTGATTGTAGAAAGAGATTCCTTTTATAT
>JALXDT010000056.1 GCA_027070475.1 Candidatus Aminicenantota bacterium
TTTCCACTTTCTCTGGGAATTTCAAAAGGAAACTTTGAAGAATATTCTTTATATCCTATTTTGTTTTTTATCTCAAGTTCACCTTTAAAATTTTTACTTAGATTATTATTAACACAAAAAGCTACTTTCATTTTATCAGAGGGCGAAAATTGGGCCTTAGGATTCACAAATATAATATGCCTATCCAGATTAAAAGGAACAAGAGCCGATGTGTTTGTTTTCAATTCATTCAAATACACAAAAGGGCCTTCTATCCTCAAAGATTTTTTTTCAGGAATTTTAATCTTTTTTTCAAAATATAGAAACTCTTTTTTTATAGAGTTCTGAATTAAAACCGTCAAATCAAATTCCCCGGGAATCACCGGGAAAAGATCTTCCACCACAAGGCCTTTAGAGAGCTTTGTTTTGATTTCTTTTTCAGAAAAATAGAAAGGGAATTTTTTTGAATATTCATATATTATTTTCCCATTTCTTTTTAGACTCACACTGAGTGTATAAACAAAATAATACTTCTCCTTTACATCTGAATAGTCAACAGATACACTGGATGGTAATATTGCAATATTGACAAAATCTTCTTTTAAGTTAAGATCCTTTATTATTGCTACTATATTTTTTGATTTTATATAATTGGTAGCATAATCCACATTCACAACACCTTTAAACTTTAGAAAACTCGTTGCATAGGAGGTATCAATTTTTCTATAGGGAGATTCGATAATTTTCGCCAGGAGTATTGTGCTTCCCGGCGAAGGGTGATAATTATACGGTAATCTTCCAGGAATAAGCGATAAAGAGGCCTCTGCCACATCCTTATTTAAGTCTTTTAAAGCAAGATAGACATCAAGGTCATTGGTTAAATTTACTTTTGCATTGCCTGTAGGAGATTTTATTAAAAGAGAGGCAGGCCCATCACTTACTGGATCATAGAGTTTAAAATCGCCGATAGCATCTTTTTTATAAAAAACCACTCTGAAAGCTGACGGCAAGCCTTGTTCAGGGGTCCCGTAATAACTCCAGATTTCCATGGGGGTTAAATATTGGTCTTCAATAATATCCCTGTTTTTCGGAGGACCAAGAATCATGTAAATTTTTCCTCTATCAGTCATCCAACCGGGTTTTCCAAAAGCAAAGAATTTATTAACAAACTTGAATCTTTTTTCTATTTCTGTTTTGTATTCATTCTCCGGAGTTCCGGGAGTTGGATCTCTCTGTTTCCAGAATAAATCTATAAAAGCATCTCTGTCTCTGTTTGTCTTTAATTTTAGAAAAACTTCTCTTTCAGTTGGAGAAATTATATAGTGAACAAGGTCCAACCATTTTTTATACCTTGGTAATAGATTCTTTAATGCCTCTTTCTCATTAAACTTATCTTTCGCTCCGAAAATAAAAAACGAAGATGCAAAAATAATAACAATAAACAATGAGAATATTTTTTTGGTAATCCTTTTATCAATCATTTTAGAAGTATAATACAAATATAAGAGAGATGCAATATGATATCATAGGATTTCTCCTTAAAGTGCTTGACTTTTGTGTGAATAAAATTTAACATAGATTAACTATAATTTGTGGAGGAAAAGATGGAACAAACTCTTGGAATAATTAAACCGGACGCAGTTAAAAAAAATCTTATAGGTAAAATTATCTCTATTATTGAAGAGAAAGGGTTTAAAATAAGAGCTATGAAGATGTTAAAGCTTAGAGAGGAAGATGCAAAAAGTTTCTATTTTGTCCACAGAGAAAAACCTTTTTACAATGACCTTGTTAAATTCATGACATCAGGCCCTGTCGTTGTCCTTCTTTTAGAAAAAGAAAATGCCATTGCAGACTGGAGAAAAACAATGGGAGCAACAAATCCTGCCGAAGCAGAAGAGGGTACTATCAGAAAATTATTTGCAGAGTCAATTCAGAATAATGCGGTTCATGGTTCAGATTCTCCAGAAAATGCACTAATTGAAATAAATTTCTTTTTTAACAAAATTGAAAGAGTATGAGTAATAAAGCAAACATAGAAATTAACAAAAAGTTCGATAATAATGTATGCATTATCTCACTAAAGGGAAGTTTAAATGCCTATTCAGCCCCAATTTTTGAGGAAGAGCTTAAGAATTGTATAGCAGACACACCTAAAGTAGTTCTTGATTTACAACAATTGGAATACATATCCAGTATTGGCCTCGGTGTTATTATAGGATACCTTGAAGAAGTAAGAGAAAAAAATGGGGATATAAAAATCTACATAAAAAATAATCCCATTATTAAAGAAATTTTTGAGATTACAGGCTTCCCAAAAATAATGAGTTTTTTTGAAAATATAG
>JALXDT010000057.1 GCA_027070475.1 Candidatus Aminicenantota bacterium
AAAAATTATTTTCGGGTATATCTTCAATGCCAATGATTTTTCCCCTGCGGAAGGAGTAAAAATTACAGAAAAGCAGACAGGAGAGAGTGTTTCCTCCGATCAGAATGGTTTTTATGAATTAAAGTTAGAGACCAATTCAAACCAGAAATATATACTTGAATTTTCAGGTGAAAATTTTGAAAAAGAGACTATTATTATAAAGAACAATAAAAAAGAGCGCCAAAGAGCTGATTTGTTTTTAATACCTAAGCTCAGGGGAAATGTTTTTTATGTTTCTCCCTCCGGTGATAATAAAAATGATGGTAGTAAGAACTTCCCCTGGAAAAGTATTGCTTTTGCTTCAAGAAAGCTTAAACCGGGAGATCAACTTATAATAAGAAAAGGAGAGTATATAGTCAGAAACTTTGATTCTGACATAATAAGACCTAAAAGCGGAAATTCAGACAATTGGATATTAATTAAGGGGGAAAACGGAGTGAAAATAGAGGGGGATGATAATATTGTAACTGTGATTGATCTTTCAAACTCTTCCTTTATTAAACTTGAAAATATTGAAATCACCAATAAAAATAAGGGCTTGGTTAGGGATGGAATTGAAATTATGGGAAATGATGTAAAAAATATCATTTTAAAAAATTTATACATACATCATATAGATGAATTTGGAATAGATGTTCAGGATACAGAAAAGATGGTTCTTGAGTATTCAAGGGTTGAATACTGCGGCTTTGGAGCATTTGGCGGTCCCCATGGAAATTTCGGGGGGATTAGAAATTTGAAAATATTATTCTCTTCACTCTCTTATTCCGGACATTATTATCAGGGAGGAGATGGTTCCGAAAGACCCTATGATAGACCCGATGGATTTGGTATAGAAGAATCTGAAGGGCCGATAGAGATTTATGATTCTGTGTTTAAGCATAACTATGGCGATGGAATAGACAGCAAAGCATCAAACACATATATCCACAATTGTATTGTTGCAAACAATTCCTGCGATGGAGTAAAACTGTGGAAAGGACCGGGTAAAATAGAAAATACTCTAATTTATGGTACAGGCGATGGGGTAGGTGGGGATTCACCATGGGCAGGGATTGTAATAGGTTCTGATAGGGATGGGGATAGTTTTGAAATTTTGAATATAACTCTTCACGATAATGAGGAGAGAAAGGCTTATCCAATGTATGTTCAATATGATGAAGATGCCAGAATTAATCTCACTATATACAATTCCATATTTGCAGGTGGATACGGACATTTATGGTTCAGGGATAGTGTAAGTTTAAAAATGAAATATAATTTAATTTATATACCTTCAAGGGATGATCAGATTTATGCAAATGGGAGAGTTTATACTAAAGAGGATATAAAAAATGGAAAATTGGGAGAAGGGAACATATATGCTGATCCTCAGTTTATAAAACCTGCGTGGGGAAGTGAAGGAAACTATCATCTTAAAGATTCAAGTCCAGCGATAGACAAAGCAAATAAAAGCAAGTATCCATCAGAAGACCTTGAACATACAAAAAGACCAAAGAAAAAAGGCCCTGATATTGGAGCTTATGAAAAGAAAGATTGAATTTTATTTAAAAATTAAAACCTTCCTCCTTGAATTTTTTTGTTGAAAAAAGTGGAATATTCTGATATTTTATACAACTTTAAAAAATAAGGAGGAATTATGAAAGAACAAAAAGCGACAAATATCACATGGCATGAGCATAAAGTCAGTAGAGAGGAGAGAGAAAAGCTTTTAGGACAAAAGGGGGTAATCCTCTGGTTTACAGGGCTTTCGGGAAGTGGTAAATCAACAGTTGCCAATGAGGTTTCCCATAGACTTCATCAAATGGGAAAATTAAACTATATTCTTGACGGAGATAATATCAGACATGGTTTGAATAAAGATTTAGGATTTTCTCCTGAGGATAGAGCGGAGAATATAAGAAGGATATCTGAGGTTGCAAATCTTTTTGCAGATGCAGGTGTAATAACAATAACAGCCTTTATATCTCCATATAGAAAGGATAGGGATTTTTGCAGATCCCTTGCCGGAGATGGAAGGTTTATTGAAATCTATGTGAAAGCTTCATTGGAAACCTGCGAAAAGAGAGACCCCAAAGGATTATACAAAAAAGCAAGAGCTGGAGAGATTAAGGAGTTTACGGGGATTTCAGCTCCCTATGAAGAGCCTTTAAATCCTGAAATTATTCTTGATTCAGACAACCTTTCTATAGAGGAAGAGGTTGAAAAGGTTCTGGGATATTTAAAAGAGAAAAAAATAATATGATTA
>JALXDT010000058.1 GCA_027070475.1 Candidatus Aminicenantota bacterium
CAACTTTTGGAAGAGGCTTTTACATACTTGATGATTATTCTCCTTTAAGAGAGATTTCAAAGGAAGTTTTAAGCAGAGAGGCGCATCTTTTCAATATTAAACCTGCTCTTTTATACATAGAAACAGGACCCAAATACGGGCAGGGAAATGAATACTATGGCCAAAATCCTCCTTTCGGAGCGGTTTTTACATATTATTTAAAAGATTCGTATAAAACTAAAAAACAAAAAAGACATGCTCTTGAAAAGAAGCTCTTTAAAGAGGGCAAAAAAATAAAAGTTCTTTCATGGGAAGAGGTTAGAGAGGAAAACAAAGAGATTCCTCCTTTTCTTCTTTTTAATATTTACAATAGTGAAGGTAAATTTGTCAGGAGTTTGAAGGTAAAACCTAAAAAAGGAATAAATCGGGTTGTATGGGATTTAAGATACCCTTCGACTGATGTCGTCAAGGTAAAAGGTAAAAAGTTTAATCCTTATAAAAAGGAAAGAGGTGGTTTTCTTGTTATACCGGGTAAATACAAAGTTTCAATCTCAAAAGTTATTGACGGTAAGGTTACAGAGCTTGTAAAGCCCGAGGAATTTATTGTAAAAGCACTAAATTTAAATCCATTGGCTGCTAAAGATAAAAAGGCAAAAGATGAATTTCAAAGAAAGGTTTCAGAGATTACAAGAAAGTTAATCGGAACATTGAGTGAAGCTCAGGAATTAATGAAAAATGTAGTTCAGATAGAGCAGACAGTATCCGAAGTTCCGGGAGGAATGGAAAATATTTTTCCTGAGGTGAGGAAAGTCTATAAAAAACTTGATTATATAATCTTTCAGATTAAAGGATTTAAACCTAAGGCAAGTAGAGAGGAAATTCCTCCGACACATCCGCCCCTTTATTCAAGATTAAATTTCCTTATTGATTCAGAGATAAGCTCAACCTGTGCTCCATCAAAGAGTGAGTATGAGACATACAATATAATAGTGGAAGAACTTAATCCTCTTATTCAAAAGCTGAAAGAGATTAAGACCAGAGACATTCCAAAACTTAACTCTCTTCTTGAAAAATACAAAGCACCCTGGACACCGGGCAGGATTATAGAGTGAATAAAATCTTTTAATATTTATAAAAGTTGAAAAAGTAATATATTGAATAAAAAAGGTGAATTAAAGGAGTATAAGTAGTATCAAAAAAATTGAAAATATAGAAATCCGGATACCAACTCCTGAAATTTATGTAAAAGACAGGACTTATACTCTGGAATTTTACATTTTGCCCTTTTTTAATAATTAAATTTTTTAAAAAATCTCTAACCTCTATCACTATTTGATACAGGTTTTGTGATATTTTAAGAGGGACGTATGATATAATATGAAAAAGGGGAGATGATAAAATTAAATGAGATAAATAAAATTTTAAGTGAAGGTTCTTTTTTAAAAGGTTTGGAGTTGGCAAAAAAGCTCTCTGATGATGAGAAGTTAGAAGCCCTGAAAGAGTTTAGAAATATTTCAAAAGAGCGGAAAGATCTTGACTCTGATGTGTTTTTAAAGGTTTATGAGCTTTTGATGAGTTTTGGCTCTAAGGAGATTTCCGATAAGGCTCTTGATATTATTAATTGGAGAGGTAGCGGAATATTAAAGAAGGAGTTTTTGTTCAAGGATTTAACGGTTCTTATGGAATTTTTGAAAAAAACCCTCAAGAGGTTAAACAGTTTTCTTCATCTTCTCAAAGATATTGAAAAGGCTCCCGTTAGAATCTGGTTCGGAGATTTAAGAGGTTTCAGGTTTTATCCTGAAGGTCCTGTTTACAATGACAAGTATGATATGGATATTTTAAACACAGATAAGGATATGATTTTGATTTATCTTTATGAGGATAGTGTGGAAGTAGAAGATCTTTCTGAAGCTTTTTATTGCTATGCTTATGAGATTCTGAATCTGTTTTTCAAAGGAAAATCCTTAAATTCTGAAAAGTATCTGAGCTGCATTGAAAAATTTTTCAAAGAGATAAAGGAGAAGGAAATAACTGTTGTTGAACTCTAAGCCATTTATCTTTGTTTCAGTTGATATGAGCACCCAGATAAAAATTTATCCTCCTAAAAATCATTGCAATAAGCAGAATTTTTTGATAAATTTGAAATATTGAAAGGGGGATTATGATAAAAACCTTTAAAGATTTAAGAGAATTTGAATTAAAAAATTTTTGTTTGGTTTTGAAGTATAATAAAATATTAACAATAATTGGAGGTGATGTATGGATAAAGAAGGAAAGATAAAAAAACTGATTGAACAGTATAAAGAG
>JALXDT010000059.1 GCA_027070475.1 Candidatus Aminicenantota bacterium
TGATATTACAAATAATTTAATCAATTCCGGATCAAATTGAGAAGCTTGATTGTTTACGAGTTCTTTTATTGCAAACTCTTTAGACAGAGCTTTTTTATAGGGTCTTTCTGTTGTAATGGCATCAAATGTGTCGGCAATTGCTATTATTCTTGCAAAAAGAGGTATTTCTCTTCCTTTTAGTCCTTCCGGATAGCCTGATCCATCGTATTTTTCATGATGGTATTTTATACCTTCTACTACATCTTCCATCCCTTCTATATTTGAAACTATTTCAGCTCCTATTATCGGGTGTTTATTCATAAGCTCTTTTTCTTCATGTGTTAGCACACCTTTTTTATTTAAAATAGAATCAGGTACTCCTATTTTCCCTATATCATGTAAAATTGCTGATATTTTCAACCTCTCAATCTCCCTTTTGCTTAAGTTTAATCCCTCTGCTATTATCATTGAGTAATCCAATACTCTTTTAGTATGACCTCCAGTATAAGGATCTCTTTTTTCAATTGCAAGAGAAAGAGAAAGTGCTAACTCAAACAAAAGTCTTTTTTCTTTTTCATAAAGTTTGGCATTTTCAAGAGCAATAGAAATGGGAGAGGAAATTATTTTTATATATTCAAGGTCTTCTGTTGTGAAATCTCCTCCTATTTTGTTCATTATCTGTATAACACCGATTACTTTATTTTCAATTGATAGAGGCCCTACTAACATATTTTTTGTTTTAAAGCCTGATATTTTATCAAAGTTTTTATTCCAGTCTCTGTTTTTTTCAATATCATTTATAATTTTAAATTTTCTATCAAGAAATGTTTTCCCGGCTATTCCAACCCCCTCTTTTAGTCGCAGGTTGACTATTTTTTCTGTTTTTTCTCCTTTTAAAATTCTGAAAAATAGTTCATTCTTTTTTTCATCATATTCCCAGATTGAAACTGCTTCAACTCCTAAAATCTCTTGTATGTGGGAGATGGTATTTCCTAAAACTTTTTCTATGCTTAAAGACTTGTTTATCGCAGAAATACAATTGAGAAGCTCCTTTAAATCTCTATTACTCTTCTTCATTAATTACTTTGCTATGAGTATAATAATCATTAACCATTAAATGGTCCTCTTCAGTGCAGAATCTTTGTGGCTCCGTACCACTAATAAAGGCTTCATTAATAACATATTCACAGATAGGAGTTGCAAGAAGGCCGGTCATATAATCAATGCGAACAAAATTTATATTAGGGGGAACCTGAAATTTTTCATCTGGTTTATCTTTTAAAGCTTCTTTCATAAAATCCATCCAGATCGGAAGAGCTGCCCTTGCTCCTGTTTCATAATAACCGAGACTCTTTTTAATACTGTATCCTACCCAAACTCCCACTGTTATTGATGGGGAAAAACCTATGAACCAGGCATCTGTAAAATCATCTGTTGTACCTGTTTTTCCACCCAATGTCCTGTTCAGTACTCTTGCTTTTTTTGCCGTTCCCCTTAAAACAACTCCGTTTAAAAGAGAACACATTTGATAAGCTACCTGAGGACTAATAACTTCATTGACTTCCATCTTATTTTCAAAAAGTATATTTCCATCCATATCAATTATCTTTTTTATAAAATAGGGTTTTATTCTAATTCCACCATTTGGGAATACGGAAAATGCAGATGTCATTTCAAGGAGAGAAACTTCTAATGTTCCCAAGGAGAGAGAAAGGTAAGGTTCTAATTTTGAGGTTATTCCAAATCTTCGAGCGTATTGAATTGCCAATTCAGGGGTTATTGCCTCTAGTAATTTTGCAGTGATAACATTCCTTGATTCCTCCAAACCTCTTCTCAGTGTACAGAGCCCTCTGTACTGTTCATCAAAGTTTAAAGGGCTCCAATCTTGAAAACCTGTCCATTTATTGTTAAAAGTTACAGGTTCATCAATAAATGTTGACGCAGGAGTGTATCCGTTTGAAAGGGCTGCTGAGTAAATTATAGGTTTTATTGTTGAGCCCGGTTGTCTTTTAGCCTGAACAGCATTGTTAAATTCACTTCTTTTGAAGGAATATCCACCTATCATTGCCTTTATTTCACCCGTATGGGGATTAATAGCTAACAAGGCTCCCTCTGTTAATGGCTCCTGTTCAAGTGCGACATTGAGCTCTTTTTTGTTTTCATTAATATCTAAGATTTTTACTTCTATTATGTCACCTCTTTTTATTAGTGACCTCAAGCTATGTTTTTTAGTCCACTGTGCATTCTTAAGGTTTAGTGTCCCCCTGTAATCTCCTATTTTTAGCTCTGCCTTATTTTTTGTAACTTTTAGAACAAGAGCTTTTGTGATTAAATCTTTTTTAGGTAGTTGCTTCCACTCTTTTAATTTAAATGTATTAATATCCTTTCCCTCTGATAATATATTTTCTTTATCTTTTCTCCATCCCTTTCTCTTATCATGGGCTCTTAGCCCTGCACGTACTGCTTTATATGCAATCTTTTGATATTCGATGTTAACAGTTGTATAAACTTTTAATCCGCTTTGATAGAGAACTTTATTACCATAATTTTTACTTATATATTTTCTAACCTCTTCAATAAAGTATGCTATATAATCATTGCTTGAATATGAATCTTTTTTGACTATATTAAGAGGCTTTTTAATATTTTCAAGGTACTCTTTTTTTGAGATAAATCCTTCTTCGTACATTCTCTTTATTGCATAATTTCTCCTCTTTAAAGCTCTATCAGGGTGCTTAATTGGTGAATATCTACCAACAGAGCTGTTTATTCCTGCCAAAAGAGCTGCTTCATCAATTGAAAGATCTTTTGCTCTCTTTCCAAAATAGTACTCTGAAGCCGCTTCTATGCCATAATTTCCATACCCCAGGTAGATTTGATTTAAATAATAGGTGATTATCTGCTCTTTGGTATATTCTCTTTCTATTTGAAGTGCAAGAAGTGTTTCCTGAATTTTTCTTCTCAGGGTTCTTTCCTGGGTTAAAAAAAGGGATCTTGCAAGCTGCATTGTTATTGTACTTGCTCCTTGAACTATTCTTTTGTGCTTTAAATTTCTTATTATAGCTCCTATTATTCTGTAAAAGTCAACTCCCCAGTGTTTGTAAAATCTTGAATCTTCAACTGCGATAAATGCATTTTTTACAACCTGAGGAATCTCTTTAGAGGAAAGAATTATTCTCTTTTCTAAATAGTATCTTCCTATCACTCTACCATCATCAGAATAGACTTCTGATATTACAGATGGTTTAATATCTTCAAGATTTTTAATCTTAGGCAACCCCTTTTGATAAGAGATAAAAACACCTAAAAGAACCCCTAAGGAGGAAGCTATGACAATTCCAATAATAATTAAAATTAAATTAATTATTCTTTTCTTTTTTCTGTTTATTTCTTTCATTTTTAATATGATCTATCTCCTTTAGATATTTAATGCAAAGGTCTATCATGTTTTTGTCTCTTGATAATGCTCTCGCTTTTTCAAAAAATGTTATTGCAGCATCCGGATCTTTTTCTTTTTTATATAAAAAGAGAGCTAAATTAAAGTTAAAGATAGGATTTTCAGGCATTATCTTAACTGCTTTTAAATAATCTTTTCGCGCTTTTGAATTTTCTCCCAGGATTGCATAAATTTGTCCTCTTAAATTATAACCTATAGCAAAGGATGGATTAATTTTTAATCCATGGTTAATGTACTCTAAAGCTTCTTTGTATTTCTTTTCAGATATTTTTAGAAGAGCAAGATTGTAGAAACCATTTTCTCTTGTAGGATAGTTTGGATTATCTATGACTTTCTTAAACATTTCTTCCGCTTTTGAATTCATCCCCATTTCTTTATAAGCTATTCCAAGATAATTGTATGATTCAGCATATGCAGGGTTAATTTTTAATGCTTTTTCAAAGTATTGAGAGGCTTTTTTAAAATTTCTTTTGTAAAGTTCAATAATTCCCAGACTGTGATACGCTAAATAAAAATTGGGATCCTTTTTTATGACCTGAAGTAAAAGAACTTTTGCTTTTTCAGGATTCCCATTGTTTAGATAGATTGTTGCTTCATTATACTTTTTTATAGTTGGATCAATCTTAACTTTTTTTCCGCCGCAACCAATATAAGATATGGAAACAAAAATTAGAATAAATAGAAAGGTTAATCTCTTATTTATCATTTTATCTCTCCAATTACTTTATATGTTTTAATCTTTTTAGAAACTCCTTTCAATCTCTGCTCACCTAAGAATTCATACTTGAATTTTTTCTTTGTTTTATTATAAACAGTAGAGCTTACCACAATTTCATTAGCTTTTGCAACAAATTCTTCCAGTCTGGAGGCTATATTTACAGTGGTTCCGACAGAGCTAAAATCTACTCTTCTTATAGACCCAAAATTTCCAGAGATAACAGGACCCGCGTTTATTCCTATTCTTACATCTATTTTTGGAAAAGATTTGTTTTTATTAAATTCACTTATTTTTTCAAGAATTTTAAGGGAAGCTTTAACACTTTTTTCCTCAGGGTTTTCTATTTCAAAAGGAGTACCGAAAACTGCCATTATTGCATCTCCTATGTATTTATCAAGAGTTCCTTCATACTCAAAAATTATATCTGTTATTTCTCCGAAGAAGGTATTTAATAGTTTACCCACCTCCATGGGATCGAGTGTTTCTGTAAGTTTGGTGAAGTTTACAATATCAAGAAACATTACTGATGCATATTCTTTTGAAAATTTAAACAGGTCTTCTAAATTTTTACTCTCAAGTATTTTATTGACAACAGCAGGAGAGTGGTATCTTTCAAGTCTGTGTCTTAGTGATTTCTCCTCTTCAAGTTTTTCTCTAAGGTAAAATTGCTGGATCGCAAAAGACATGTAATTTGAGATAACAGAGCTGAAATCCAGCTCCTCCTCATTAAAAGATCTTTTGTTTTTTATTCTATCAAGATAGATTGCCCCAAAGAAATTTTTTTCATAGAACATTGGAACCACGATGGCAGATTTTATTCCCAAGATTAGAATACTTTCAGAACTTGAGAATCTTGAGTCTGTCATTGTATCTATTGATAAAATAGAGACTTTATCCTTTATCGCTTTTTCTAGTATGGAAGTGCTGATACTATTATCCTCAACACTGGATAATCCCTTTTTATGTTTTAGTTCAAGTTCACCATTTTCTTTTAAAAAAATAAAAACTCTGTCAGGATTAAGGTGCTTCAATATAAAGTCAGAAGTTGAATCAAGAATAGAGGCTATGCTATTGCATTCAAGAAGTTTTTTTGCATATTGAATAAGAAGCTGGAGAACTGATTGTTTAGCCTTGGGCTTTTCCCAATAATTTTCAAGCTCTCTTATATCTTTTACAATGGTAAATGAACCACCATTATCTTTTTTATTTTTTTCTTTTTCTTCCTCTTTTTCTATATATTTTAGTTCATATTGTCCAATTATTATTATATCTCCATTGTTTAAATGAGTCTTATCTGTTTTAATCCCATTTACAAAAGTTCCATTTTTACTTCCAAGGTCTCTGAGAAAATAACCTCCATTTTTATCTCTTTCAAGTTCACAGTGGAACCTTGAGATGGTGAATGTATCATCCTTTAGTATAATGTCATTTATTGAAGCTCTTCCGATTCTATAGAGATTTTTTGTAAGTGTATACTCTTTTGTATTCAGTGAATCGGAAATTATTATCTTATATTCCATTCTTTTTTAAGGGATCTTCCCATAAGACTCTTCAATGCTTCTTTTACAGGTAAGTCTTTATAGATAATTTTGTAAACATGTTCGGTTATGGGCATTTCTATGTTAACACTTCTCGCCAATTTTAAGGCTGTTTTAACAGTAGTAAGCCCTTCTACGACAAATTTAGAATCTTTTAAGATTTCTTCAATTCTTTCACCTCTACCCACTCTAAAACCGAAAGTTCTGTTTCTCGAGAGAGGACCAAAACATGTTAACATCAAATCACCGATTCCGGATAACCCTAAAAATGTTTGCTCCTTTGCTCCTAACTTTAGCCCGAGACGAATTATTTCTATATTTCCTCTTGTTATAAGAGAGGCTATGGAATTGTACCCAAAACCCATTCCGGCGGCAATTCCGGCAGCTATTGCAATTACATTTTTTAGAGCTCCACCCAATTCAACTCCATGTATATCCTCCGTAACATAGAGTCTTAAAATTTCAGATGAAAACTCCTTTTGTATTAATCTGGCGGTTTCTTCATTTTCCGATGCGACAACAACTGCTGTAGGGAATTTTTGTGCTAACTCTTTTGCAAAACTTGGACCTGAAATTATAGAAATTTTATCTTTTACTTCTTTGGGAAAAACCTCTTTCATTCTGTCCGATAGGAAGGCAATATTTACCTCATCCAATCCTTTGGTCAATGAGACAATATATTGTGATTTTAAAAAAGGAGATATCTTTTTATACATATCAGGACAGAATTTTGAGGGAATTGCAAGAACTAAAATTTCTGAATTTTTTATAGCTTCTTCAAGGTTTGTAGTAGCTTTTAAATTTTCAGATAGTTTTATATCAGGAAGGTAAATTGGGTTTTCATGAGAGTTGTTTATGGCTTCTGCCACTTCTTTTTCTAATGTCCAGATTTTTGTGTTTATTTTTTTTATTCCTGCAAGATAATTTGCGAAAGAAGTTCCCCATGAACCGCCACCAATCACACTTACTCTCATTTTTTAAACAACCTCCTCTCTTCTCCTTTTATTAATCTTTTAATATTAGATCTGTGTTTATAAAAGATTAAAATCACTATAATTAACACAGGTATAATGAATTTAGTTTTATAAAAATAGAGATGCGATAGCAAGAGAAAGAAAGAGCCACTTAATGAGGAAATCGAAGCAATTCTTGAAATAATTATGATTAAAAGGAAAACAGATATAAATATTAGAAATATTCTATAATCAATGGCTAAAATTCCTCCGACTGTTGTTGCAACTCCTTTTCCTCCTTTAAAAAAGAGGAATATTGAAAACATATGGCCTAAAACAGCAGCAAGCCAGATGTAAAATAGTTCATTTGAAATACCAAAATACTTTTTTGCAATAAGTACTGGGATAAAGGCTTTTGATATATCAAGGATAGCAGTTAAAATTCCGTAGAAAATTCCTGCTTCTCTTAAAACATTTGTTCCTCCTGGATTACCGCTTCCTTTTCTTCTTATATCCTCTCCAGTTCTTATATAATAAATAATAAAAGCAAATGGAATAGAACCTGAAAGATAGGCAATTAATAAAAAAGCGTAAAAATTCATCTATTTCTCCAGAATATATTTTTTCAAAGCACTATAGATAGGACCATTGGGTGTAAGTTCACTTTTATAGAGAACAAGTTCTTTGACTTCTATTTCCCCAAAGTAGTGTTCCCGATTCTTCTCTATAGCTTTTTTTAATCCACTGATTCCATTCGTGTTTTTCACTCTCCCAATGGTTAAGTGAGGTTTAAAATCTCTGTGCTCTTCGGGAAAACCTATTTTTTGAAAATCATCGATCAATGTTTCATGGATATTTTTTAGTTCCTCAAAATTTTCGATCCCTGCCCAAACGACCCTTGGATTTTTCGGTAAAGAGGGAAAGGTGTCTATACCTGAGATCTTTATTGTAAATGATTTGAAGCTTTTAACATGTTTAGATAGAACACTATCTATATTTTCCACATCTTCTGAAGATATTTCTCCGAAAAATTTTATGGTAAAGTGCATATTCTCCGGTTTAACCCATCTTACTGATCCTCCTGCCCTCTTCAATATTTTGATTATATCCTCTGCTTTCTCTCTTATACCCTTATTTACA